>DATHNR010000418.1:0-4726 GCA_035485835.1 Puia sp. | reverse complement strand
GTGGGAAAACATGATCTGGATGATTTGAAAGATACCGTACTGGCAGGTTTATATATATGTGCGCACGATTCAAATACCCTGGCTACTGCCCGTGTATGGAATGTTCGTATAGATCATCCGCTTGAAAATCCATATCAACCTAATCCCCAACTGGCTAAACCGGAACCTGAAGGAATCATGGGTTGCCGTCTTGAAATTGTTGATATAGCCGACGGAAACAGGAAAGTAATATACGAATCGAAAGGACGTTTTGAAGCTCCTAACTGGATGCCTGATGGCAGGAAATTATTATTCAATGATCAAGGTTCACTATACACCATTCCGATAGATGGAGGGGTACTGGAAAAATTAAACACAGGTGCTGCTGCAAAAATTAATAATGATCATGGGATTTCCTTTGATGGAAAGATTCTCGCTATCAGTAATTCAAGGGAGGGCATGCCTGGTGGTGGTTCATCCGTTTATGTACTGCCACTTACCGGAGGTGAGCCCCGTCTGTTAACAGAACAGACACCCTCATATTGGCATGGCTGGAATCCGAATAATAAGGAAGTCTGTTTTGTTGCCCAGCGCGGAACCAGAATTTACAATCTCTATAAACAAAATATAGATGGAGGCAAAGAAATTCAGCTCACTTTCAATACGAAGGGGCATGTTGATGGTCCTGAATATTCTCCGGATGGAAAATTTATTTATTACAATGCGAACCCTACCGGTACGATGCAGATATGGCGAATGAAACCGGATGGTTCAGGTAAGGAGCAAATAACTTTTGATCAGTATCATAACTGGTTTCCGCATATATCTCCCGACGGAAAGTGGATTGTGTTCATTTCATTTCCACCGGATATTGATCCCAATTCTCATCCCTCTTATCAACGGGTCATGCTCAGACTGATGCCCGCATCGGGCGGAGCTCCCAGGGTTCTGGCTTATCTATATGGCGGGCAGGGAACTTTGAATGCACCCTCCTGGTCGCCGGATAGCAAACGAATTGCATTCGTAAGTAATTCAGATAAGCCTTAATTAAAAGTGATGCTTAGCCGGAGTCTTTTTTTCTTTCCCTTGATTAAATTCAATGGAGGAGCTGCTTTTATCAGGCGAATAATTTCTGCATCGTGTACCGGTGATAATGATTTTTCTATTTTGAAAGAAGACAATTCGCTTTTATTATTGACTACAAAGGAAATGATTTCATCACCCCTCATAATGGAATCAGCCGTAAGAATTTTTTTATTGGAATCAATATAATTTCTGAATGCAACCCATCCTGATACCTGATTAACGTTTTGTGTATCCACTTTCATAATCGAACCTGTGACGTCCCTCTTTTTTGCAATTCCATATCCTGTAATGGTAACTTCATTTAATGCAGTAGAGGCCGGTGTGAGTTTAATATGATTTGTATAAGAACTATCGGGTTTTAATAATTCTAAAGTTGGTTCATAACCGCTTGAGCTAATCATTACCTGGGTTGCAAATCCTGGATCTATTGTATATAGTTTAAAGAATCCTGCCTTATCCGTGAAGACGGATTTTTTTGCGCCTTTTATCGAAACATCTGCAAAAGGGATTGGATTTCCCCTGTCATCTGTAACAACACCTTTAATATAATTTCCGGAAGGGTTTCTATATTCAGATCTGGCAAAACCCTCAGTTTTAAATTCTGCCTTCCTCTTTTCAGAATCCATAGTGATCCGGGCTACGTCATCATTTGCGATTGAAGAAACAGCGGGTGGTTTAGTAATTGAATCCGATAAAGGTTTGGACATATAAGCTACCTGATTCTCAGCCGGTTTTATCATCGGAGAATCAGGAACCTTATTTTGCTTTAATGATAATAATCTCTTCGGTCGCATT
Source organism: Puia sp. (assembly GCA_035485835.1). Classification (GTDB taxonomy): domain Bacteria; phylum Bacteroidota; class Bacteroidia; order Chitinophagales; family Chitinophagaceae; genus Puia. Next base: position 2,866 of record DATHNR010000418.1, on the reverse strand, counting down.
TTCGTTTCCTTGATTACTTTTTGATTTAAAGCTATGTCTGATTTATCCGAATCAGAAATTACAACATGTTCTGTTAAAGAAGGCCTGACTGATGAATCAGTTTTGTTAGCAGAAGATAAATTATCTGCTTTTACTATGCCGCTGTCGTTTACTGGAGATTTTGCTATTTCAGTTTTGCGGGTTTTTCTATTAACATAAGTAAGTGCAAGTACTGCTATTCCCAAAATAAATATTATGGAGGCAGCAATCCTCCATTTTGAAAATAAGAGGACCATGGTCGATACACGATTCTTCTCCCTGATTCGTTCTGTAAGTCTTTTTTGAAGATCTTCAACACCGGATTCAAAAGAAACCTTATAATTCCGGCTTTCCTCGATTCCTTCCATTGCATCCGCCAGGAAAGGATCTTCAAGTGCGGCTTTTTCCAATGCCTGCATTTCCTGCTCAGAGAGTTGCCCGTCCAGGTATTTACGGATATCTTCCGTCGAATATTTAATATTGGTTTTTTCCCCTTTCATTTATTTTCAAGGCTGGTCAATCGGGTATTATATTTTTTTCCATGCAATTTTTTAAATTCCTCCTGGCATTTTGAATCATGCTGCGTACCTTATTCCAATCTGAATCTGTAATTACTGCAATTTCCTTATAACATTTTTCATGTAAATAGAAAAGCTGGACAATTTGCTTTTGATCGGGCGAAAGGGCATCTATACATTTTGACAATTGATTCAGTTGTTCTTCTTTTTCAAATACTCCATTAAGATGCAGATTTTCTGTCAATTGCATACTATCCTGATCAGGGACAATATGCATTTGCTTTTGCGAACGCAATTGCATTAAGCAGAAGTTTTTAGCTACCGTATACAGCCATCCTTTGAAATGAACGACTTCGTGTTTTAATAATTTGGATACCAATTCCTCAAAAATTGCCATTACAGCATCTTTAGCAGCTTCCTGCTCTTTCAGATACTTTAGACAAACAGCGTATATGAGGTCCATATAACGCTGATACAATGCTGCAAGCACCTGGATATCTCCATCCTGTTTATAGAGTTGAACCAGTTCCTGATCCTCCGCTGTTGAATTTTTTACGTCTTTTAAAAAAAACAATGTTTAAACTGCTTTATTTAGGTGCCAGGTTTTGGGAAAATAATAAATCCGGGAAAACAAACTCCCGGATTTAATAATAATATAAAAACAGCGATATAACTACTGCAATTTAAAAACTACTCCAACCTGGAAGTTCGTGATATCAAATCCCGCTTCCGCATTAAAGCCAAACGTAGGCGTAATAAAATAAGAACCTCCAACGAAAGCACCGAAAGCCGGGATTACCTCGTTGTTGCTTGAATTATTATTGTTATAGTTGGTATAGTGATGAAAACCAATTCCTGCCGAAAAACCACCATAAGTATCCAGTCCTGGAACTTCCCAGCCGTAATGCCAGGCTGCCCTGCCGGCAACAACAAATGTATTGGAATAATAAGATGATCCGGCATAGCCCTGGTTTGAAAAAGATCCGCCCAATTCGGGTCCAAGGGTAATGACGCCCGGCCCGGCCTGCCAAAGACCGAATTCTGCACTTGCTTTGAAGCCGAAACCTGTTCCATAACCTTCTGCCTTATAGTCCGCTCCGACTCCGACGCCCATGTTGAGAAAAACGCTTCCTACCTGCATAGGCGTTACATCACCTTTTGTACCGGAACTATGGGAGCTTTGTGAAAAAACATTTTGCGCGAAAAAGGAACTAATCAATAAAATAAACGGGACGATAACTTTCTTCATATTGATAAATTTTGCGAGGCTGAATAAATGCTGGCTGGTTTACAAAAATAAAAAAGGGCCAGGATAGAAATCCAGCCCATTTTAAAATCCAATATCCTATGAAAAACCATAATAATATTTGCAAGTCATATACCAAATTCAATCCTTTTATGTGATTCAAAAAAATTAACCATTTATGTAATAAGAATCAGCAACTTATGGGTGCAAAAATAAAAACTTTATTTCAACTCAAACTTAAAGAAATCAAAAAATATGCCCGTATCTCCTTAGTTGGGGAATTTTAGCCCCCAATCTGCCCATAATTAAAATCCATATGGCATGGTTTTTTTGGTTTAACTTGGTAACCCACTTTAAATTTTGAGCAATGGACACAAAATTAGACGAGAAAGAACAGCTATTTGAAAATGATAATTTATCCGGCGAGAATAAGGGCCCTCTTCTTCCTAATCAAAGGGGAAGATATCTTACCGCTTCATCATTGGAAGGCGACAAAGTAGTGAATCCGGGCGGTGAACATTTGGGAGATATTAAGGAGATCATGCTTGATATGGAATCAGGAAGGATTGATTATTTCGTGATCGAATTTGGCGGATTTCTTGGCCTGGGAGTAAAATATTTTGCCATTCCTTTTCGACTGCTAAAGCTGGATGCACCAAACAAGCAGTTTGTTTTTGAACTGGCAAAAGATATCCTTGAAAAAGCGCCCGGCTTCGATATGGATCACTGGCCCGACACAAACCTGCATTTTGATGAAGTTCATAGTTATTGGAGATTTATATAAATTATATGTGGGAAGAAAAAGAAAATACACTTTATAAAAAGTTCAAATTTCAGAATTTCTCCGAAGCTTTTGCGTTCATGACACGTGTTGCATTGGAAGCAGAAAAAATGGACCATCATCCCAAATGGACCAATGTTTATAATGAAGTGGAGGTCTGGTTAAATACCCATGATGCCGGTGACATTGTGACGGAGAAAGACCGGAAACTGGCAAAGAAGATAGACGCTATTAACGCTTAACGCTTAACGCCAAACGCTTAACGCTTAACGCCAAACGCTTAACGCTTAACGCAAGACTGAC
>DATHNR010000417.1:0-4464 GCA_035485835.1 Puia sp. | reverse complement strand
TTTAATCCGGCTACAGCTGGTGTAGTGCCCCAAAAGAAAATGATCCTGGGATGAAACCTGGTTTTCAAAACCGGCAGTTCCACCGGAGTCCGCTTCGTATTGATCAGAGCGATGTCGTTCAGACTGAGTTTGCATGCCATCAGAATTTTCTGCAAAAAAACGAGCTGGTCGCCGGAAATAAATTCGTCATCAGGATAACTGACTAGAAAACAGATGGAAAGGAGATTTTTTCCCAAGAAAGGATAACCCGTATCCGGAACAAATTCTGCTACCAGTGTTTCGGGGTAGAGAATTCCTATCAATTCTGCAGAAAGTCGGATATGATTGATTCCCATATTAGGTATGAAAATATAAGATGAGTGGTTTTGTATGCTCCGGGAATGTTTTGTTTCTTTGTAGTATCAAAAATAGTATTTATGATGGAGACGGTGGATATACAGGTTACCAGGGTAAAGAAAAGCAGGCTGCATGAAATGGATTTCAATCACCTGCCATTTGGTAAATATTTCAGCGATCATATGCTGGAAGCAGATTATTCTGACGGTGAATGGCAGGTAGTTTCCATCAAGCCCTATCAACCAATTTCATTTGAACCTTCCCTGATGGCCCTTCATTATGGACAGTCAATCTTTGAGGGCATCAAAGCTTATAGAAATAAAAACGGGGAAGCTTTCATTTATCGTCCGTATGACAATCTGAAACGTTTTAATATTTCTGCGGAAAGAATGGATATGCCTTCAGTGTCTGAAGATATTTTTATTGAAGGCATGCGTCAGCTTGTAGAAATGGACAAAGAATGGATACCGGCTAAAGATGAGTACTCATTGTATATACGTCCCTTCATGTTTGCTACTGATGCTGCATTGGGGGTGAAAGCTTCAGAAACATATAAATTCATGATCCTGCTGAGCCCCACAGGGCCCTATTATGCGGCTCCTATGAAGATCTATGTAGAAGAAAAATATACCCGGGCAGCTCCGGGTGGTGTAGGCTTTGCTAAAAATGCCGGTAACTACGGGGGAGCTCTCAAGGCCACTTCTGAAGCAAGGGCCCAGGGTTATGACCAGGTTTTATGGACTGATGCTTTTGAGCATAAATGGCTGCAGGAGGTTGGTACCATGAATGTATTCTTTGTTTTTGGAAAAACAGTTGTCACACCATCGCTTGACGAGGGGACCATTTTGGAAGGGGTTACCCGCGACAGTGTGATCCAGGTACTTCGCGAACAGGGCTTAAAAGTAGAAGAAAGGAAGATTAATATTGACGAGGTTGTAGAGGGTCACCGCAGCGGAAAACTAACTGAGATCTTCGGATCAGGAACCGCAGCCACCATTTCTCCTCTAAAGGAACTGCGATATAAGGATTACAGTATGCATTTGGACGTTGCGGCTTACCAGGTAGCTCCGGAAGCCAAGAAAATCCTGACAGAGATCAGGGAAGGGAAAAGACCCGATATACATGGCTGGCTGGTAAAAGTCTGAGATCAACATTAATTTGGAGAATCCCGGCCCGGCCGTTACCTTTGCCGTCCCAAAATTCAAACAGGTTCGGAATGCCAACTATACAGCAATTAGTCAGAAAAGGAAGAGAGATCATCCGTGCGAAAAGCAAGTCCAGGGCTCTGGACAGCTGCCCGCAGAGACGTGGTGTATGTACCCGTGTATATACTACCACACCGAAAAAACCCAATTCAGCCCTGCGTAAAGTGGCTAAAGTGCGGCTGACTAACAAAATTGAGGTGATCGCTTATATTCCGGGTGAAGGGCATAACCTGCAGGAGCATTCTATCGTCCTGATCCGTGGAGGCCGTGTAAAAGATCTTCCCGGAGTACGTTATCATATCGTTCGCGGATCTTTGGATACTGCTGGCGTAAAGGATCGTAAGAAAAGCCGTTCTAAATACGGAACCAAAAAGGAAAAAGCCGGTGCAAAACCAGCAGCTAAGAAATAATAAAAATTTAATTTCAAATAACTCATGAGGAAAACACAGGCCAAAAAATTACTACTCGCTCCGGACGCAAAATATAATGATGTCCTGGTTACGCGTTTTGTAAACAACCTGATGTGGCAGGGTAAAAAGAATACTGCGTTTGGACTATTTTATGATGCCATCGACCGCGTTTCCAAACAATCCAATGAAAACGGTTACGAAATATGGAGAAGGGCATTGAATAATGTAACTCCGGCCGTTGAAGTAAGAAGCCGTCGCATCGGGGACGCTACTTTTCAGATTCCTGCAGAAGTCCGTGCTGACCGCAAGATTTCTCTGAGCATTAAATGGCTGATCCGTTATAGCCGTGAAAGAAACGGGAAAAGCATGGCCGACAAACTGGCCGGTGAAATACTGGCAGCAAGCAAGGGGGAAGGCGGAGCTTTCAAGAAAAAAGAAGATACACACAGAATGGCAGAAGCCAATAAAGCTTTTGCTCATTTCAGAATATAATCGAATTACTTCATTTTAATTGTTCCCCCGCTTTGCCGGGGGATTTTTTTTGTGTGGATTTGTGCAGTTGACATAAGAAGTCGCCATGAATTAAATGAAGTGATATATGAGACTTATATAAGAGGACTATAACACTTAACACAGTCCTGATTTGCGCATTATTGCAGAAAATTTGGTACCTTTGCGCACCAAAAAGAAAATACTTTAATTATACATAATGGCAGACTTAAAATTTCAAAGAAACTTCGGTATTGCGGCTCATATTGATGCCGGAAAAACGACGACTACTGAGCGCATATTACGCTATACCGGCATGATCCATAAAATAGGAGAAGTACACGATGGCGCTGCAACGACTGACTGGATGGACCAGGAAAAGGAAAGGGGTATTACAATTACCTCAGCAGCTGTGAGCTGCCAGTGGAATTTTCCTACTGACAAGGGTAAAGTGGATGCCAATACAAAGAAGTATTATTTTAATATTATTGATACACCGGGACACGTGGATTTTACTGTTGAAGTAGAGAGATCCATGCGTGTACTGGACGGGCTGATCGCGTTGTTTTCTGCAGTCGATGGTGTGGAGCCACAGTCTGAAACTGTGTGGCGGCAGGCGAATCGTTACAAAGTACCCCGCATCGGGTTCGTTAATAAAATGGACCGTTCCGGTGCAGATTTTTTGATGGTCGTAAGTCAGGTAAAAGAAATGCTGGGTGCGAATGCCGTTCCCCTGCAATTGCCGATTGGTGCTGAAGATGATTTCAAAGGTGTGGTGGATCTTATCAGAATGAAAGGTGTAATCTGGCATATGGAAACAGAGGGAATGACTTTCGACGAAGTTGAAATTCCTGCAGATTTACTTGAAGAAGCTAAAGAGTGGAGAGCAAAATTAGTTGAAGCTGTTGCAGAATATGACGACAAGCTGCTGGAAAAATTCTTTGTGGATCCAAACAGCATAACGGAAGATGAAATGCATGAAGCCATACGTAAAGCCACTATTGACCTGAGCATTGTGCCGATGATGTGCGGTTCATCCTTTAAAAATAAAGGCGTACAGACTGCACTCGATGCCGTTTGCCGGTACCTTCCTTCTCCGATTGATCTGGAGGATACGATAGGAACAGATCCGAATACAGGTGATACCATTACCCGTAAGCCCGATCCGAAAGAGCCTTTTGCAGCACTGGCGTTTAAAATTATGACGGATCCATTTGTGGGCCGCCTGGCGTTTTTCCGGTGTTATAGTGGTCGCCTTGAATCAGGTTCCTATGTGTTGAATGTTCGGAGTGGTAAAAAAGAACGTATCAGCAGGATAATGAAGATGTTCGCCAATAAACAGAACCCGATCGATTTTATCGAAGCTGGTGATATTGGTGCAGCCGTAGGTTTTAAAGAAATAAAAACAGGTGATACGCTTTGTGATGAAGATCATCCGATCACGCTTGAAAACATGTTTATCCCCGAACCGGTAATTGCCGTAGCCGTGGAGCCGAAAACGCAGGCTGATGTGGATAAAATGGGTTTGGCTATTTCCAAACTTGTGGAAGAAGATCCGACCCTTCGGGTGAATACAGATGAAGAGACCGGGCAGACAATTCTGCGTGGAATGGGTGAACTTCATCTTGAAATTATTATTGAACGCATGCGTCGTGAGTTCAAAGTAGATGTTAACCAGGGCGCTCCCCAGGTTGCTTATAAAGAAGCTTTCAATACCACGATTGAACATCGTGAAGTGCTTAAAAAACAAACGGGTGGTCGCGGTAAATTCGCTGACATTCAGTTTGCCATTGGGCCTGCAGATGAAGAATGGATAAAGGAAAATGAAGGAAAGCATTTCCAGTTTGTAAATGATATTTTCGGAGGTTCTATACCAAAGGAATTTATTCCTGCTATATCAAAAGGATTTGAAACTTCGATGACAACCGGCGTTTTAGCTGGTTATCCGATGACCAATATGAAAGTGCGTGTTTTTGATGGCAGTTACCACGATGTGGATTCAGATGCGATGAGTTTTGAAATAT
>DATHNR010000416.1:0-14746 GCA_035485835.1 Puia sp. | reverse complement strand
GCCGAAGGGAAATCATGGAACATATTGCACCGATTGGAAAAGTATATCAGGCTGGAACCCTAAGCGGTAGTCCGCTGGCGATGATTGCAGGAATCACCACATTAAAAATTTTAAGGGATAACCCTTCCATTTATAATGAATTGGAAAAAAAGACGAATTATCTGCATAAGGGTCTCCACGAAGTGTTTAGCAAGAAAGGTATTCCTTTTACCATAAACAGTTTTGGATCCATGATCAGCCTTCATTTCACCGATCATCCGGTGAAAGATTTTGAATCCTCCGCTGCCTCCGATACAAAAAGATTCAACCAGTTTTTCCATAGTATGCTGGAACAGGGAATCTACCTGCCACCCTCGGCTTTCGAAAGTTGGTTCCTGAATAATGCCCTCTCCTACCGCGATCTGGATGAAACGATTGAAGCTGCAGACCAGGCTGGTCTTATCCGGCTATAAGTTGACAGTCTTATCAGGACAAAACAGATTTCAATGTCCAATTGGTTTGTTCGGAAAGGCTTCGGGGTGGCTTCGGGGTGGCTTCGGGAGTTACCGAAGGACTCCCGAAGCGTGTAAGAAGCCGTCCCGAATAAGGAATTGACAGTCAGTTGTTTATATTTATTTTAAAAAAACGTACGGTTTACATATCGAAAACGGGCAGTTTGATAAGACCTATATTTTTCAATATATTGATATTCAACAAGATAGTAATCTGGCATTCTGTTCGTGGATTCTATAACTTAAATGGTTAATCGTAGATCGATCTACGATTAACGATATACGATCAATGATTTACAATTATCAGTCATCAGAAAACAATAAAATATGATTAAAACCTACATCAAAACCGCCTGGCGTTTTCTGCTTAAAAACAAAACTTTCAGTTTTATTAATGTGTTCGGATTAGCCGTTGGCACACTTTGTTGTCTTTATATTCTTGTATATGTTAAAGACCAATACAGCTATGATAAACATCATAAGGATGTAAGCAGAATATACCGGGTCGATAGAAAATTAAAAACTCCTGATGGTATTTTTACTTTAGCAAATTCCGGTGGTTTTATTTGTCCTGCAATGAAACGGGATTTTCCGGAAGTGGAACAGTTCACCCGTGTTGTACCATTTATCGGGATTGACAAACATTTACTCCGTTATAAGGATCATTCGGTTTATGAAACCAATCCTTATTATGTTGACTCCACTTTTTTTGAAGTTTTCTCATATCATTTTGTAGAAGGGAATAAGAGTTCTTTAATGAAACCTTATTCGGTTGTTTTGTTAAAACCTACGGCAGACAAATTATTTGGCCTTACTGATCCTGTCGGCAAAACCATAACCATTGATAACACACGGGGAACAACTGATTATACCGTAACAGGTGTAGTAGATGAAAGCCTGGGAAAGTCTCACCTGCATATAAATATATTCGTAACAATGAACAGCGGTGATAATGGCGAATATACCATGCATAATCAATCCTGGACAAACAATAATTATATCTCATCTTATATAAAGGTTCGGCCCAATACTCATATCGCTTCATTGGAAAATAAATTTCCTGCATTTGTAAACAAATATGCAGGAAAGGAATTGAAAGAAGCCGGTATTGCAATAAATATGTATCTGCAACCTGTTTCCAGTATACATACTACACCCGCTATGGAAAATCCAGGCATCGGCAAACCTGTGAGCCCGATTTTTTTAGCCATCCTTTCGATTATTGCGGCTTTAATTCAAATTATTGCCTGCATCAATTTTATGAATCTTTCAACTGCACGAGCATCGAAACGAGCGAAGGAAGTTGGCGTAAGAAAAGTCATTGGAGCCGGCAAAAAAGATCTTATCAGGCAGTTTCTTGGTGAATCCTTTTTACTATCCCTTATTTCCGTGATGATCGCGCTTCCGCTACTAATTATTGCGCTGCCTTTTCTGAATGAGATTACGCAGGCTGACATCAATCTGAATTTCCTGAAAGATTTCAGAATCTGGATTATGCTTATATCGCTGGTACTGATCACAGGCCTGGTCGCAGGTAGTTATCCTGCATTTTATCTATCTGCTTTCCGTGTTGTTAAAGTAATTAAAGGAAATTTTACCAGTGAAATTTCCGCTTCTGGAATTCGCCGGTCGCTGGTGGTTTTTCAATTTGTATTATCGATCGTATTGATAACAGGAATTGTAATTATTTACAGTCAGTTGGAATATATCAAAAATAAGGATCTTGGATTTGATAAGAATCAGAGGCTGATTTTTACATTTAATACAGGAGAATCATTCAAATATATTCCCGCATTCATGGATGATCTTCGCAAGGTAGCCGGTGTGAAAGAAGTGAGTAATTCCAGCAAATTTCTGAGTAATCCGGCGCTCTTTTCCAATGTTTTCACTTTGCCGGGTCAGCGCCAGTCCGAGGCGAAATACGCCGACTTTATAGTAAGTGATGAATATTTTTTAAAAGCTAATGGAATTAAACTAATCAGTGGAAGAGATTTCCTTTCAGATGATTCTGCAAAAATATTAGTCAATGAGACATTTATACATAATATAGGGTTGACGCCTTTTAAAGCACCCGGGACAAAACTGACAGACGGACAATCGCGCGTATGGACAATTGCAGGTGTGATGAAAGATTTCAATTTTGGTACGCTACACAAACAAGTTGAACCTTTTATGCTGTGGATGAATCATAAACAGGACGGTCTTTGGGCTAATCTGACGGTACATACTACTACCGCGAATTATAAAGATCTTTTGACTAAAATAGAAACTGTATGGCATAGAGATATTCCTGAAGTACCATTTGAATATACATTTTTGGACGAGCAGGTTCAGAAACAATATGAATCAGATATTTCAATGTCGCGTATCATCAATGCATTTACTCTGATAGCGATTTGTATTTCCTGTCTCGGTTTATTTGGGCTCGCGGCTTTCAGTGCAGAACAAAGAAATAAGGAAATCGGGATTCGAAAAGTATTGGGAGCAAGTGTTTCGGGTATCGTAGAATTATTGTCGAAAGACTTTTTAAAACTTGTTCTGATTGCATTTCTCATCGCAATACCTATTGCCTGGTGGGCAATGAATAAATGGCTCCAGGGTTTTGCTTTCAGAACCCAAATCAGCTGGTGGATGTTTGCCATCGCAGGATTTGCTACAGTTTTGATTGCACTTTTCACAGTGAGTTCACAAGCTATAAAAGCAGCACTGTCGAATCCGGTTAAAAGTTTGAGAAGCGAATAAACATTAAGCCTAAAGCCGAAAGCTTAAAGCTTAAAGCTTAAAGCCTAAAGCCTAAAACTTCCTTTTAGTTTTACAATTAAAATCAGACAGTTGATTACATGGATCCAAAAAGAGGTTTTAGGCTTTCGGCTTTAAGCTTTCGGATTTAGGCTTTGGGCTTTGGGCTTTAGGCTTTGGGCTTTAAGGTTTAGGCTTTAAAAAGAAGCTCGCAAGGTTTTAGTCCTGTGTGTTTTTTGAATGCGGTGGAAAAATGAGAGATGGAAGAATAACCGAGCATGACCGAAACATCAGTAACACTTAATCCTTTTTCATATAACAGGTAGCGTGCGTGTTCCATACGCTGGCCCTGATAAAAATCAAAAATAGTAGTGCCGAAAAGTTCCTTGAATCCCTTTTTCAGATAACATTCGTTGATTGCTACCTTCCTGCTGAGTTCCCGGATGGTAAGTGGTTCACCTATATGTTCCAGTAATATTTCCCTGGCGAGATTTATCTTTTCTCTGTCGGCACCATTTGCAAGAAATTTACACTGAAAAGCTTCCACTTCTTTTTCACCCAGCATACATTCAAGGCTGTAAAGAAGTAACATCTGTGTTTGGGCGTTAATGTAAATATTCTCCAGGCTGTCAGTATAATTATGATTCAGTAAACCTTCCAGCAGCATGCGGGTTCTGCTGCAAAGCGATAATATTTTAGAAAAAGAAGACGGGTGTTTAAAATGAAGCACATTATCCGATAAACTGCCGGGTAACTGATTTGGTTTCACAAACTGAGAAAGATGTACCGGCGAAAAACGAAAACTCATTACATCTACTGTTTCCGTGCGATCCGGGCATAAACGGGAGATATGCTGCTGACAGATGTCACATTCCCTGCTTTTTTGTTTGCAATATGCGTTGCCGGTGATACAAAACCGCAGTTCAAAATAGTTCTCCTGTGGTTTTTCGCGCTGATAATGATATACCATCATACCGGTATCTTCCAGGCTCCATTGAGGATTCTTCTCAAACCGGCGAATAACATACTGAACGGACCCGGGAATCTGGCGCTCCTTCTCGTCCAGAAGCTCTAATTGCTCCTGCATGAAGGGCTGTTTATAAGCAAGAGTGAGTATATCCGGGGGTTGATGCATAAATATCCGGCAAATTTAACCCCAAACTTCAAATAATAAGGATATAGTTGGGCCGGCCTTCTGATAACCCATAAATCCACTCTGATTTCATCAGAAAAAACCCAAAAAAATTGTTTAAAAAAGAAGGGTTTCAAACCCGTTCTTACCCCTGATTTTCGTAAATTTGCAGACCCTGTTATTTTATATCTAATAACCGGTTTTTCAATTAAATATGAACGATAGTCAACAACAGGTTGCAGCTCCTGCAGTCAATGGTTACGGAGCAGATAGTATTCAGGTTCTCGAGGGGTTGGAAGCAGTCAGAAAAAGACCCGCAATGTATATTGGGGATGTGGGCGTAAAAGGTTTGCATCACCTGGTTTATGAAGTAGTAGATAATTCGATCGACGAGGCACTTGCCGGATATGCAAGTAATATCATCGTGGATATATACACGGATAATTCTGTCAGTGTGGAAGATGATGGGAGGGGCATTCCCACGGGTATGAATACCAAAGAAAAGAAAAGTGCTTTGGAATTGGTAATGACCATTCTTCATGCAGGTGGAAAATTCGACAAGAACACTTATAAAGTTTCAGGAGGCCTGCATGGCGTAGGTGTGAGTTGTGTCAATGCATTGAGCAGTGATCTTCATGTAACGGTACAACGTGAAGGCAAAATATTCGAACAGGCATATAAAATTGGTATCCCTCAATACCCTGTCCGTGAGATCGGATTAAGCGACAAAACGGGTACCCGCGTGCATTTCCATCCTGATTCAAGTATTTTCATCACCCTGATTTATAACAGGGACATACTCGAAAGCCGCCTTCGCGAACTTTCGTTTTTGAATAAGGGTGTAAAAATAGTGATTAACGATCATCGTGATCTGGACGAAGAGGGGAAGATTTATTCGAAAACATTTTACAGCCAGGGTGGAATCACAGAATTTCTGGAAATGCTGGATAGTAATGCAGCAAGGACGCCGCTGATTCCAAAACCTATCTACGTGAACGTTCTGGATGCAGCCACCAATGTAGCTGTAGAAGTTTCACTTATTTACAATGACAGCTATAGCGAACATATTTATTCATACGTAAATAATATCAACACGATTGAGGGAGGAACCCATGTTGCCGGATTCCGGCGTGCCCTGACAAGGGTATTCAAAAGTTATGGAGATAAACAGAATCATTTTGAAAAGGCAAAGGTGGAAATCGAAGGCGATGATTATCGCGAAGGACTAAGTGCCATTATTTCTGTAAAAGTTCCTGAACCACAGTTTGAAGGACAAACAAAAACCAAACTCGGTAACAACGAGGTTAGTGGGATAGTAGATACTACGGTATCAAAAGTTTTGGAAGCTTACCTGGAAGAAAATCCACGGGAAGCTAAAAACATCATTCAGAAAGTAATTCTTGCAGCTCAGGCCCGCGCAGCAGCCCGTAAAGCAAGGGAACTGGTACAACGTAAGAGCGTATTAAGCGGAGGAGGACTTCCGGGTAAACTGGCAGATTGTTCCGAAAGGAATCCTGAACGTTGTGAGTTATACCTGGTAGAAGGTGATTCCGCGGGTGGAACTGCCAAACAAGGGCGTGATCGCAGTTTCCAGGCCATACTTCCGCTCAGGGGCAAGATCCTGAACGTTGAAAAAGCCATGGAACACCGGATATATGAAAATGAAGAAATAAGGAATATGTACACGGCTTTGGGTGTAACGGTTGGAACATCAGAAGACCCCAAAGCATTGAATCTCGTAAAACTCCGGTATCACAAAGTAATCATCATGACGGATGCGGATGTGGATGGTAGTCATATCGCAACCCTGATCCTGACTTTCATTTACCGGTATATGGCAGCCCTCGTAGAACAGGGTCATATTTACATTGCCCAGCCTCCCCTTTACCAGGTAAAAAAAGGGAAAGAAAGTGCTTATGCCTGGACAGAAGACCAGCGGCGTTTACAAATTGAAAAGCTGGGGGGTGGCAAGGAAGACAGTGTGAGCGTACAGAGATATAAAGGCCTGGGAGAAATGAATGCCAGCCAGCTTTGGGAAACAACCATGAACCCTGGAACGAGGACCCTGAAACAGGTTACCATTGAAAGTGCTGCAGAGGCAGACCGCATTTTTAGTATGCTGATGGGTGACGAAGTAGCACCCCGAAGGGAATTCATCGAATCCCATGCAAAATATGCCCGCCTCGATGTTTAATTTCAATGAAATCCCGTTTAAAAATATTTATATACCTTTAGCCGCTCAGCCAGTTAGTGTATTCAGAACCTTTTAAAATTTAAGATATGTCCACCGTAGTACTTACAGCATATAATGTTAAGACGAAAGAGAAAAATGTTCCGATCATGGATGCGGTGATCAGCAAGACTGCCAAAGGTGCCTACATGGCCCAGGGACATGATGGCAAAGGAAATAAACTCACAACCTTACTGGGTGAGGAAAAAGCACTTGCGGCCATCAAGGCTGGCGTTGCAAAACAAAGCTGGTAAAATAATTATTAATTGTTAATGGTTAATTGTTAATGAATTTAATGCATCATTATGATGTATAGCTCATTAAAAATTAACCATTGATAATTAAATTGGTTTTTTTAAATAAAACTCAGGTATTCGTACTGACGTCCCAGGATTTTGTAGTCATCTGCCTGTAACCATTTGTTCAGCAGGGTTGCATAAACCCGCTTAAAATCCAATTGCTGAACGAGATCTCCTTCACTAAGATTCGATAGATCAGGCATTTCATTTAATACGCCTTTAGTTTTCAGTCCCCCACTTATCAGGAACATATTATTCGCAGTACCATGATCTGTACCTCCGCTGCCATTCTCGCCCACCCTTCTTCCAAATTCAGAAAAACTCATCAATAAAACATCTTCAAACCTGTGATTCGATTTCAGATCATCTGTAAATGGTTTGATGGCATCATTCAGATCGTTAAATAATTTTTCCTGTTTGGCCTGCTGACTTACATGCGTATCAAAACTTCCGAGAGAAACATAATATACCCTGGTATTGATGTCTGATGAAATCAGTGATGCAATCGTTTTCAGATTTTTTCCAATCTCAGAATTGGGATATACAGTTGTACTCGGCCTTAGTTTGCTTTGCTGAAAAATATAATCGGCACCAGAAACTGTTTCAGACATCACTTTGTATAAATAAGATGAAGGATCTTCGGACTGCTCGTTTTTTCCTGACTGAAGTATATCTTTAAAAAAAGGATCCTGGCTTGTCTCATACAATCGCTTCGGATCTCTCAGGGCAATACCTTTCATTTGATCGCCACTTAAAGCAAGACTAAGCATATCATCCATTTCAAGTACCTGCGTAGGTTTGGAGCAGCCGGAACATTGTGCGTCGAGATATCTGCCCAGCCAGCCGGAATTCAGATATTCATTACTATCACTGGCAGTTTGCCATATATCCATGCTGCGAAAATGCGACCTGTCAGGATTCGGATAGCCGACATTATTCAGGATAGCAAGTTCGCCTTCATCATATAAAGCTTTCAGATTGGTAAGGGAAGGATGAAGTCCTGTTTCCTCATTCAGGTTAAGTGTTTTCTCTCTGGCAATTGAAATAACAGGCCTTTCGCGATAGTAAATATCATTACGAATTGGAATTACTGTATTGAGACCATCATTACCACCACTCAGCTGAAGAACAACCAGCACTTTATTTCCTCCCGAAAGGGAAACAGGTCCTTCAAATGCTTTTAAAAATTTCGGAAGCATTAGTGTACCAGTTGCCAGGGAACCAAGGTGTAAGAATTTTCTACGATTGATCAGCATATTATTTCTTTTATATTAACACAACTGGTATTCCGGCGTACCCATGAGTCGTATTGTAATGGACTCGATTCTCTTTTCGCGGTCAGACTCATCAATATATTTAATCATGTCATTTTCATTCATGGGAAAAGTTCTTTGTAAAAGCAAATCACTAATCGCAGTGTAGAGTCCGGGATCAGTTATATCACTGAAATTTTTCGTGTAATCATCCCAGAGAATTTTAGTCTGGAATAATTGAACTCCGGGGTCATTGATTTTTTTAGGATTATTGATAAAACGCTGATCGTGCATGCCCATCATCACATCATCATCATCCTTGGGTTTGGACAATATCATATCTGATTTTGAAATTATTTTCGGAACCTGCATGCGAAGCATGAGGCTGGAGCTGTCTATCCAGTGCTTACCTCCCGGCCAGCCGGCAACATTCGGGGGAGAAAATAAAACCTGCCCCAGTAAGCGCTGCAGAATCAGCTGTACCATTGGATTTTGCATTTCCAGGGGAAGCTGTCTGCGTAAACCTATCATCCATACTACAGGTGATTTGATCTGGGTACCAATATTTTTCTGGTCGTAAAACCAGGATGAATTAAAAATGTTTATCATTAAACCCCTGATATCATAATCACTATTATAAAATTTGTCAGCCAGTGTGCTTACTATTTCTTCATCCACCATTTCATTTACAAAAAACTTATAGATTTTCCGGGTGATGAAAATGGCGGTTTGTTTTTGTTCAAGTAAAATCCCCAGAATATCTTCTCCTGAAAGATTGCCCGTTTTACCAAAAAATGTTTTTACTCCATCGTCATGTTGCCTTGGTCGAAAAATAAAATCTCCCTGCAGGTTGGTGCCCCATCCTGTAAATGCTCGTGCAGATTCCTTTACATCTGTTTCAGTATAGTGGCCCCGGCCGATGGTAAAGAGTTCCATCAGTTCCCTTGCAAAATTTTCGTTCGGGTGTCCTTTTTTATTCTGATTATTATTCAGAAACTGGATCATCGAAGCAGTTTTACTAACATCAAACAACAGGTCCCTGAAATTTCCCAGCGCGTTTGTACGAATTACATTCAGGAGTAACTGATCATAAATAATATTGACTGTTTTCGAAGCAAAATGTCCGTGCCAGAACAAGGACATTTTTTCAAGCAGCTGCGCCTGGCTATCCGTCATTTCCTGCAGCCAGCGAAGATTCAGTTTAGAAATATCCTGAACGGATTGTTTGCGGATCATTTGTTTTTCTTCAGGTTTCAGGCCCTGCATTTTTCCGGGAGAAATCTGTTGGTTGTCCATCACCATTTCTTTCAAATCAGCATCTGCGAGGTCGAAAAGAACAGGTTTTTTTTCTGAAGCTTTGAGGATGGAATGAAATAAAGCCCCTGGTTTTTGCTTCGATAGGTCTTTAAACTGATCAACCGGAGGGCCAAAGCCAGCCCGCCACCAGAGATGTTGATTTTTTTGCTGATTGAGATTCATTCTTCCCTTTGATTGAAACTAAAGCGAAAGGTTTAATACGTCTAACGCTTAACGCTTAACGTGAAACGCTTAACGCTTTTTAATTGTTAATGATTAATGAATCAATGTTAATTTAAGTAAAGGCCGAAGCTATGGGCACAATAGAAACTCCAAACGCCCGAAATCCTTCCGCGTTAAGCGTTTCGCATTAAGCGTTTCGCGTTAAGCGTTTCGCGTTAAGCGTTAAGCGTTTCGCGTTAAGCGTTAAGCGTTAAGCTTTAGGCTTTAAAACGCTTTTGGCTCCAAAATAAGAATGCAAAACTTCGGGCAGGCTGATGAAATCCACTCCCTGGTGATTTTCCAACAGACAGGCGAGAATCCTGGGAAGTGCGAGAGCGCTGCCATTGAGAGAATGTAATAATTGCATTTTCCCATGTTCATCTTTAAACCGGATTTTCATCCTGTTGGTCTGAAAGCTTTCGAAATTACTTACGGAACTCACTTCCAGCCATTTCTCCTGCGCAGCAGAAAAAACTTCAAAATCATACGTAATAGCTGAAGCAAAAGACATATCTCCTCCGCATAAACGCAAAATTCGGTAAGGAAGGTCCAGGGATATCAGAAGGCTCTCTACATGATTTACCATTTCTTCCAGCACCTCATAGCTTTTATCCGGATGAACGATTTGCACGATTTCAACCTTATCAAACTGATGGAGACGGTTCAGGCCCCTGACATCCTTGCCATAACTGCCTGCTTCACGTCTGAAGCAAGGAGTATAGGCCGTCATTTTAACGGGCAGGTCTTTTTCATTCAGAATTGAATCGCGTAGAATATTTGTGAGCGGAACTTCTGATGTAGGTATCAGATACAGTTTGTCTTCACCAACATAATACATTTGCCCTTCTTTATCGGGAAGCTGGCCGGTTCCATACGCACTGGTTTCATTTACAACCAGTGGCGGCTGATATTCAACAAAGCCGGCCCTGGTATTATAATCCAGAAAATACTGAATCATAGCCCGCTGAAGTCTTGCTCCTCTGTCAATGTAAACCGGGAAGCCACTTCCGGTTATTTTATTTCCCAGTTCAAAATCTATCAGATTATATTTCTTAGCCAGATCCCAATGGGCAAGAGCATTCGCAGGTAGTACCGCTTTGGCTCCTCCTTCTCTCACTACTACATTATCATTGGGCGTTTTACCCGGTGGCACCTGGGCAGATGGAAGATTAGGCAGGGTAACCAGTACCTGATGTAATTGATCTTCAATAGCCTTCACGGTGTCCGGCAGGTATGAGAGTTTAGATTTTAATGAAGTGACTTCCAGCTTTTTTACTTCCGCTTTTTCTTTTTCACCCTTTGCCATCAGCTGTCCGATTTCCTTTGAAATTGCGTTTAGTCCGGCTTGTTCCGATTCCATTTCTATCTGAAGCCTTTTTCTTTGTGCATCCAATTCCAATATTTTGGCTAAAGCAGCGGACGCATCGAAATTTTTTACAAGAAGCCGCTCTTTTATAAAATCCGGTTGCTGCCGAATCATCGCTAACTGTAACATGAAGGAAAATTTGCGCAAAGTTAACTGATGCCATGATAGATTCCTTACCGGGTTATCTTTGTAATATGAATGTGAAAGATGATATACAAAACAGATGGTGGTCTCTGGAAGAAAAATTGATGGCCAGATTTGGAAAGAAACCAGATATGGAAGCCATTCTTTTCCTTATCGGAATTCAGGAGGTTGGCGATTTTCAGACTAAATTTTCTAAAGAGCAAAAACAGGATTTGATGCATGTGGCAGTATGCACGCTTCTTTCTCCCAGTGGTTTTTATGAACTTGAAATGGTGGATGAAGAAGGATGGCCGCATTACCGTCAATTGAAACCTCTCCCTGTTTTCAATTTTACCGATCAGGAAAACTTCATGAAGGATCATATTTTACTTTATTTTGAAAATCAGGAACTGGATGATTAACAAACAGAAGTAGAGAATATTCAAATCCTTCTATATTTGCAGCTGCCAGCACAGAACATTTAAAAAACTACAAATGAGTTTTCCAAAAAACCTACGCTACACAAAGGAACATGAATGGGTAAGGCAGGAAGAAGGCAACATATTTATTGTCGGTATTACGGACTATGCACAGCGCGAATTGGGAGATATCGTATATGTTGAAGTGGAAACTATTGGTAAAACCATGGATGCAGGAGAAGTCTTTGGAACCGTAGAAGCCGTAAAAACAGTTTCTGATCTCTTTTTACCTGTACAGGGAACTATTACTGAATTGAATCCTGAACTGGCAAATGCGCCGGATCTTGTAAATACAGATCCGTATGGAAAAGGATGGATGATCAAACTGACTGTAAAAGACCCAGGACAGGTAGCTAATCTATTAGATGCTGCCGCCTACGAAGCCCTGGTTGGATAATTCGGGCTGTTGCATTTATTTAACCTGGAACTTTGGCATCAACTGAAATATATAGTGAACAGGATCTGGTCATAGCTCTTAAATCAAGGGATGATCAGGCCTTTTCATATTTATATGATCATTATAGCGGTTCTCTTTACAGTATTATTCTTCAGATAGTTAAATCGCCAGAAACAGCGGGGGATGTTTTACAGGAAGTATTCATTAATATCTGGCGTAAAATTGAATCATACGATCCCCTCAGAGGGCGTTTGTTCACCTGGATGCTGAATATCAGCCGGAATGCTTCGATCGACATGCTCAGATCGAAGGGGTATATGAACAGTCAGAAAAACCAGGAGATTGCTGACAACGTATATGGAAATGACCAGGTGACCCAAACCAATATTGACGGTATCGGCCTCACCAAATTCCTGGAGAAACTTAAACCTGAACAGCGTGTGTTAATAGAACTTGCTTATTTTAAGGGCTACACGCATGAAGAAATTGCTCAGATTGAAGACATCCCATTAGGAACGGTTAAAACCCGCATTCGAAATGCATTATTGCAATTAAGAGTATATTTAAAATAAGTGAACCCGCAAGAGTACATATTAAGTGGAATTGTTGAAAGCTATGTGCTGGGACTTACCTCGGCGGAGGACAGCGCTGAATTCGAACGGATGTGCGATGCTCATCATGAAGTACGTGCTGCCCGAAATGCATTCGAATTACAGCTGGAACAATCACTTCTCCACCAAAAGCTGGAGCCACCACGCGTATTAAAATCCAGGATATTTTCCGAAATCGGAATGGAAAAGGATAAGCAGCCTCCAAAGATTATTACGCGTACACCAACTCTGATTCCCCGGAAGGGTTTCGCAAGATATGTCGCAGCCGCCTCTTTAATTATGCTTCTAGGAAGCGTTTTGCTTAACCTCTATTTATTGGATCAGTATAAAAAATCCATTGCCCAGTATAAAGAACTTGTTGCAACACAAACACAGATTGCCGGCGCCAGTCAGGTACTGCAAACGAAACTGGAGACTTATGAAAATGCTCTTGGCCTGATGAAAAATCCTATGATGGCAATAGTAAAAATGCCAGGTGCGCCAGCAAGTCCCGCTCCTTCAAGCATGGCAACTGTTTACTGGAATACCGAATCCAAAGAAGTTTATCTGTTGATTAATCAGTTACCAATGCCCTTGCCTGATAAACAATACCAACTTTGGGCAATTGTAGATGGCCACCCTGTGGACGCAGGAATATTTGATATGGATAAGAATTTTTCATTTGTAAAACTCAAAACGATTGCAAAAGCTGAAGCTTTTGCAATCACACTTGAAAAAAAAGGCGGAAGTTCAACTCCTACTATGGATGCGATGTATGTAATGGGTAAGGTTACGGGTTAGGTTCTTATCTTCGTATTCAATAATATGCGCCACCGACTATACCAGCTTTTTTCCAATCGTTTTCCCGCCCTGATCTGGACTATAATAATTTTTATTTTACTCGCACTCCCCGGAAATATGTTACCAAATGAAAATCATTTGGCAATACCTAATCTTGATAAATATGTCCACATAATACTGTTTGGAAGCTTTGTCTTCTTATGGTCTTTTTATTATTCGGCAAAGCCAGAAAATAATAATTCACTCAGGCATTCAGTGGTTATATTAATCGTAGCATGTTTGTATGGGACTGCAATGGAATACGTGCAGAAATATTTTATTCCAAACCGTGATTTTGATATCTATGATATTGCAGCAGATACGGTTGGGGCCGTTGCAGGATTTTTATTTGTCCGTCTGACATTTACCTGGTTCAGAAACTGATCGTTGTATTAAAAAATTTCAGGATAGTCTTTAAAAAGTAAGCCCCTGTGGAAACAGGGGCCGTAACCAAAACTAACTGCTTATGAGAAAATTGACTGCTTTTGTGAAGTCAAATAGAAAAGACCATTTATTTATACAAGGCAATTCGAGTGCCAATTCTTCTTATTTTTTGCCCCGTTTTGAAAGAACAGATGTAAAGTTACACATCCAAACGAATTCAACTCCTTCCTTATTTTCTTAATAACAATTTTTTAAGACTCAACCAATTTTTATAACTTCCTCGTTTGATGAATTGTAACTTCTCAGACTTTTCAATAACTCTTACTATATTAAACGGAAAAAAAAGAAATTGGTTTAATGGCCAATGTTAAGAATTTACTATTATGAATTTACAACTTTAAACGATTAGCTTCCAACTATTCATTTGACTTTCAATTCCAATTGTAGAAAAATAGCAACAACTTAAGCTGGTTTCGCAATTTTTTCAGCATTTTCGGCAAACTGCAGTGCTTCAATAAACTCATTTATATTCCCGTTCAATACATCATTCAGGTTATAGACTGTAAGGCCGATCCGGTGGTCAGTCACTCTCCCCTGAGGGAAGTTGTAAGTCCTGATTTTAGCACTTCGATCACCTGTGCTGACAAGGCTTTTACGGTGTCTGGATATTTCCTCTTCCTGTTTTCTTACCTGTTCTTCGTATAACCGTGTTCTTAACATTTGCATAGCTTTTTCACGATTTCCCAATTGGGATCTTTCAGTCTGACATACAACCACTGTTCCGGTAGGTAAATGGGTAAGCATTACTTTGGTTTCCACTTTATTAACGTTTTGTCCTCCTGCTCCCCCGCTCCTGGCTGTTTCCATTTTTACATCCGCAGGATTCAGTTCGAAATCAACATCCT
>DATHNR010000415.1:0-4680 GCA_035485835.1 Puia sp. | reverse complement strand
GGACTAAAAAATATACATTTCATTCCCATCAGCGCATTGAACGGAGATAATATTGTTGAAAAATCCTTTAATATGTCATGGTATGATGGTACTACCCTGCTCGATTTTCTGGAGACTATCTCCATTGATTCTGAAACCAATCTTACGCATGCGCGAATGCCTGTTCAATATGTGATCCGGCCTCAAACAGAAGAACTTCACGATTACCGCGGTTATGCAGGAAAAATCATTAGTGGGATTTACCGTAAGGGTGACGAAATACTTGTTCTGCCCGCGGGACTCAGCAGCCGACTCGTTCGCATTGAAAAAAACCGGAAGGATGTAGAAGAAGCATTTGCAGGTGAAGCAGTGATCCTGCATCTGGAAGATGATATTGATGTCAGTCGCGGTGACATGCTCGTTAAAAAAGATCACAAGCCTATCCTTGGCCAGGACCTTGAAGTGCTTCTTTGCTGGATGGACAGCAAACCATTAAAAGCCGGAAATAAATATTTATTACAACATAACAGTCGTCGTATTAAGTCCGTGGTAAAGGAAATTGAATACAGGCTCGATGTGAATTCACTTGAAAAAGAAGATGGGATCGAAAGTGTAGGGCTGAATGAAATTGTTCGTGCAAAAATCAAAACAGCATCGCCTCTTGCTTATGATCTTTATAAAGAACTTAGGGTTAATGGCGGGCTGATACTGATTGATGAAACGAGCAATGTAACTGTCGGGGCCTGTATGATTCAACAATGATCCATTAATAATGAAATAGGATGAACCAGAATAAGCAAATACAAAAAGTGATTTTTGCCGGCGCAGGACCAGGAGATCCTGAACTGATCACGCTTAAAACTGTCCGCCATTTAAGAGAAGCTGAAGTGATCATCACAGATCGCCTGGTGAGCGATTTGATAATTGAGAAATATGCTAACCCGAAAGCACTGATACTGCACGCAGGTAAACAAAGGAGAAGAGAGGGTTCTACCCCCCAGCATATCATTAATGAATTACTTGTTGACTATGCACTTCAGGGGAGAAAAGTACTTCGCCTGAAAGGCGGGGATGTATCCATTTTTTCAAATTTACTGGATGAACTGCAGGCACTGAATAAATATAATATCTCATATGAAATTATTCCCGGAGTTACGGCAGCCTGTGGAGCTGCGGCTTACGCAGGCATTCCATTAACAGCACGGAATCACGCGCAGGCCGTCCGTTTCCTGACTTTGCACCAAAACGATATTATACAACCTGCATACTGGAATGAACTCGCACAAACAGAAGATACTTTGGTTTTTTATATGTCGGGCGATACAAGGGATGAGCTGGTGAAACAATTACTGAATCATGGGATTCATTCTGACAAATATATTGCGGTGATAGAACAGGCAACTACTCCTTTACAAAAAGTAACCAGTTCGCCTATTCACAACTATGAACATCATTTCGGGAAAAGTAATTTTAATTCCCCCACCCTGATAATTGTCGGCAAAGTGGCGGGACTGCATAAAGAATTAAAGTGGATGCCTGAAAAAGAAAACGATGGTGAACTCTATTTTAAACCCATAACAAAAAATAAGGAAGAGGAGGCAAGAGCATGATCAGTCCTGATAAAAAGAAAAAAATAAAGGAATTCATCGATTCCCTTGATAAGGAAGAGCAGACCTGGACCATTGGATTTCTTGAAGGCATTCAGAATGGAACTGCCCCGGTGGAAAGTGCGTCCCGTAAAAATTCTGCTGAAAATAAAAAAATAACAATTGCTTACGGAACGGAATCCGGTAATTCTAAAAAAATCGCCAATCTCTTTGCTTCCCGTGCAAAACAGGAAGGCATACATGCAAAGATTGTGAGCCTTGATCAATACCGGTTAACGGATCTCCCGAAAGAAGAATATTTTCTTACGGTCATCAGTACACAGGGTGAAGGTGAGCCTCCTGCTTCCGCAAAAAAGTTTTATGATCATATTCATCAAAACGGATTTAATCTGCCCAAACTGAAATATGGCGTGCTGGCACTTGGAGATACCTCTTATCCGATGTTTTGTAAAGCGGGTGAGGATGTAGATCTTCAACTGGGTCACCTTGGCGGAGAACGCCTCCTGGATATCCAGCGCTGTGATGTGGATTTTGAAACGGATGCGCATAACTGGATGAATGTTGTAATTCAGAAAATCAGCGGGAACCAGTCTTCGCAACCGGTAGTTAAAGCCGTTAAGAAATCAATAGGGAAAAAAATATACAAGGGAAAGATTCTTTCCAATATAAATCTCAATGACAGGGGATCTGCCAAACAAACCCATCATATTGAAATTGCCTGCGAAGACGTATATTATAAACCTGGTGATTCCCTGGGAATTGTTCCGCACAATCCTTTAGAAGTAGTGGAATCGATCATATCAAATACCGGAATAAATGCGGAGAGAACATTTGTACACCGGAATGAAACCTGCTCGGCTTTTGAACTCCTGCACAAAAAATTAAATGTCGTTTATCTGCCTGAACGGGTGGTTGCCAAATATGCGGCGCAGGTTAAGGAAGATATTCCATTAGTAAAAACCGGATTACTTGATTTAATCCTTAAGTACCCGATTAAGGATCCCGCACATTTTGAAACCTTTCTCCAGCAACTGGAGCCTATTACACCCAGGTTATATTCTATTTCTTCTTCCCTGGAAGCAGTTGATGGGGAAGTACACCTCACCGTGGCCCGTGATAAATTCTCTGTTGAAGAGGAATTGAAATATGGATTATGTTCGGATCATTTATGCAGGCTCAAAGCAGGTTCTGAAATTGATTTCTATATTCATCACAATGATCAGTTCAGATTACCGGAAGATGATAAAGATGTGATCATGGTCGGTCCCGGAACCGGCATAGCACCTTTCAGGGCATTTTTAAGTGAAAGAGAATCTGCAGGCGCCAGCGGTCGTAACTGGTTATTCTTCGGTGATCAGCATTTCACCACGGATTTTCTTTACCAGACAGAATTGCAGCAATGGATAGAAGGTGGTGTATTGAACTCACTGGATGTTGCATTTTCCAGGGACCAGGAAGAAAAAATTTATGTTCAGGATAAAATCACGCAAAGGGCCGAAGAATTTTTTCAATGGCTTGAAAGCGGCGCTACTCTTTATATATGCGGTGCAAAAAAAATGAGTGAGGACGTAGAAAAAACCATCATCGATCTGATTAAAAAATCAGGTGCAGGTGATGATGCAGAAGCTTATATCAACGAATTGAAAACTGAAGGAAGATACCTGAAAGACGTTTATTGAATCCACCATCATGAGCGAACAGAATCTGTCATCCATAGAGAAAGTGAAACAAGCCAGTGACTCGCTGAGAGGTACAATCAGGGAAGGACTGGCAGATGAAATTACGGGAGCCATCAGTGAAGATGATAAGGCCCTGGTGAAATTTCACGGGATGTATTTGCAGGATGACCGTGACCGCAGGGAAGAAAGGGCTGAAAAGAAACTTGAACGCCTTTATTCATTTATGATCCGTCTTCGTTTACCAGGCGGATTTCTTACAGCCGATCAATGGCTTGCCACGCAGGATATTGCAGGCGAACATACCACTGGCATTATTAAAATAACCACGCGGCAGACCATTCAATTACACGGTTTATATAAATCGCATATTAAACCCACCATCCAGGCATTTGATGAGGTCAAACTTCACTCCATCGCTACCTGCGGTGATATCAACAGAAATGTAATCTGTGCGGCACATCCAAAACAATCGCCTGTACATAAGGAAGTGCATGATTTTGCATATAAAATTAATGACCTGCTTCTTCCAAAAACAAAAGCATATTATGAGATCTGGCTGGATGAAGAAAAACTTGCCGACAAAAAAGAAGAAGAAGATCCTTTGTATCAGGATCGTTACCTGCCGAGAAAATTTAAAATCGCCCTTGCTATCCCACCCAATAATGATGTTGATGTTTTCGGAAATGACCTGGGCCTGATTGCGATTGTTGAAAACCAAAAGCTCATTGGTTATAATATTGCCATTGGTGGCGGACTTTCATCAACACATGGCAATCCTGCTACCTATCCCAGGCTGGCCACAGTTATTGGATTTGTAAGCGGTGAAGAAAAAATTCTGAAAACGATTTATGAAATCGTTACCATACAAAGGGATTATGGCAACCGGTCTGACAGATCGCTTGCAAGGTTGAAATATACGGTCGATAAAATGGGGATTGAATGGTTTAAAAATGAAATCTCTCTTCGAACAGGCTTCCCCCTGGAAAAAGAAAAACCGTATCTCTTCACTGAACGCAAAGATTATTATGGCTGGTTTCAGAACAGTGACAAATTATGGTACTTCACGCCATTTATTGAAAATGGGCGTGTAACCGATGATGAGCAGATTGCCCTGAAAACAGCATTGTATGAAATTGCAGAAACCCGGAAGTTAAACTTCAGGTTTACCACCAATCAAAATGTGATCCTCTCGGATATCAGTAACGATGACAAGGCTTCCATCGAAAAAATTCTTAAAAAATACAGGATTGAAGAATATACAGAATCCATTTCTTCCCTGAGAAAAAACTCCATGGCCTGTGTGGCGTTGAATACATGCCCACTGGCTTTTGCCGAAGCCCAACGATACCTGCCTTCTCTGATCAGTAAACTGGAGCCCCTGCTCAAAAAATACGATCTCGGGGAAGAAGATATCA
>DATHNR010000414.1:0-3101 GCA_035485835.1 Puia sp. | reverse complement strand
CGTCATGATCGTAGTCAAAGAAAACAGCCTGTGTAGAATATCCCTTATCATCCAGTCCATATTCATGGGCCATTTCCTTAAACGTGCCATCTTTCTGATTAATGTATAATTCATTGGCGCGATCATCACCTTTAATTTCGCCGCTGTTGCAGATATAAATATCCAGCCAGCCATCGCCATTAATATCCACCATGGTAACTCCGGTATGCCATTTGTGAATTCCTCTCAGACCGGCTTTATCCGTCACATCTTCAAAATTCCAGTTTCCCTTATTTATATAAAGCTTACAGCTTCCCTCATTGGATGTAAAAAAAATATCGGGCTTACCATCATTGTTTACATCACCGATTGCTACTCCACCACCGTTATAGAAATTCCGGTATTTGAAAACATTAAAATCTTTAGAATCTGTAACCGTATTATTGAAAGTAATGCCGGTTTGTGAAGAAGGCATCATTTGAAACAACGCATCCTTATTATTAGAATCCGTTGTTTTTTCCTGTTTACATTGGCAAACCAGAAAAAGGAAAAGAAAATAAAATGGATAACGATACAATTTGCAGTTCATAAAATGACGATACGAACAAAAAACAAAAAAGAAGTAGTGCAAATTTCACTACTTCTTTTAAGAATAAATAAAACGATATAGTTAACAGATCAAATTAATATCCTGCATTTTGTTGCAGATTCGAGTTTGCCTGAATTTGTTGAGACGGAATTGGGAATACCATCCAATGGTCATCGGGATCTGCAGCTTTGGAACCGACAGTTCTCGGACCTGTAAAATAAGGTATACCATCCAGGATCTGAAATCTGATCAAATCATCCCTTCTTACACCTTCATAAGCCATTTCTCTTCCCTTTTCCTGTAGGAGAACAGGTAATGTTAATGAAGCCAGGGCATGTAAATTATTACCATAAGCTCTAGCTCTCAGCATATTTACAAGAGCCAATGCATCAGCAGGATTTGATCCGGATCTCAATTCAGCTTCTGCCTTTATGAGGTAAATTTCAGCCAGGCGGAATATCACGAAATCATTATCCATATCGGAGCCGTTCTGTCCCGAAGAAGCGGAGGGGAAATATTTAATATTCCTTATCCCTGCAAGGCGGCCAGCCGCGCTCGCATCTGAGAACAGCGTGAAATTGGGATTGAAAGCAAGATTAGCACCGGTACCTGCGTCTTTAACATAATTAGCAACAGGACCAGCAACAGTCACATTTTGATACGGAGGATAATTATAAGTTCCTATAAACTGCTGACCAATCAACCATTGACCTGAACGCTGATCGTTATAGCTTCTCAAAGTATTAGAGCCGCTTACAGTATAGGTTGATGTGGTGTCATAGGTGTTATAGAAGTCTGCCTGCGCGCAGAATCCGTTCCAGAGATTATTACCAGTTGCCATACCAAAAGCGAGATAACTCTGGTAATGTAATATGGAGTTTTCCCAGTCGTTGGACTTGTTATTGATATGATCGCAGGGGAATGCGAAAATATTTTCCGTGCTGGAGGGTCCGTTGCTTGGCATGAAATTATCAAAATAATCGGTCATCAATGAGTAAGGGCCTGCCATTACTGAATCAGCATAATTAATGGCCATCACGTAAGAATTGGTATTAGTCCCTGCTCCGAAAACTGGTCCGGGAGTTCCTGTAAATACGATCTGATTCAGATAAAGTCTTGCAAGAAGCGCAAAGGCAAAATACTTCGTAACCTGCCCATATGTATTTGCGTCTACCTCAGATGTAAGGTTAGGCAAACTGGATGTGAGGTCACTAACGATAAAATTGAAAACGTTCGCCCTTGATTGAGTGGCTGGAGTACTGCTTGTTGTAGTATCCGTCACAATAGGAATATTTCCAAACACGCTCATCGCCAGATAGTAGTAATATGCTCTGACCGTTTTCACCTGCGCTAAAATAGCCGGTAATGAGGGGGGCGCAGGATTTAATCCGTTTACCGCGGTAATAATCAGGTTACACTTGCTTATCCCTCCGAACACATCGTTCCATCCATTATTCCAGTTGCTGTTCGTTGGTTCATAACTATGGAACCAAAGAGCGTTCCAGTGGCCTGCATCACCCCAGTCACTACCTCTGGTTGGCACAACCATTTCATCCGTCACACCTTCAATCATATTTGCAATATCGCCGCCAATTGCGGATACCCCATTAATAGCGGAGTACGCCGGAGCGACACCCGCAGCTACCTCTGCAGGGGTTTGCCAATAAGATGTAACCGGAATTACACTATACACATTTGTCTGCAACTTGGTACATGACAAGGTTGCTAACAGACACAGGCCGGCAGGGAGCAGGAATCTGTTGATTTTATTTATTTTCATAATTATTAATTCTTAAAGTTGATAAATCGATCCATTTATTTAAAAGTTATGTTCACGCCCAATGTATAGGAATGTGTCTTGGGATAAAATCCGTCTCCGGAATAAGCAGCATCTATATATTGCTGGCTTCCTGTCGATCCACCCTGGGAAAAACTATTCGCAACACCCGCAGAACCTAATGCATTTTGAAGCGCGTTTGTGCTTCCGGATGCAACCCTGATTTCAGGATCCAGTCCCCTATAACTTGTTATTACAAATACATTATTCGCTGCAAAATAAACACGGATACTCTGAAATTGTCCTATCGGTTTAAACGTGTAGGATAAGTTTAGATTGTCCATACGCAGGAAAGAAGCATTTTCAAGCCAGTGGTCAGAAGCCTGCGGGCCATTTGTGATACCATTGGTTAACGCTTCAACTGTTCCGTTGTTTCCGCCAAACCTGTTTATATTATCCAAAACCATTCTTGTATTATCAAATATTTTCGCGCCGTAAATACCTCTTAAGAACGTATTCAAACCCCATGCCTTATATGTAAAGCCTAAGTTGATTCCGTAATTGAATTTTGGAGCAGGATCAGTATAGAAGTTCTCAGCAGCCAGCACGTTGGTAGTCGTACCGCCTTTTGCTGAATCATACATTTCCTGTCCTGCACTGTTGAGACCAATATAGTGAGGCATCCAAAACACATAAGGTGTATAACCTACTTTCAGATAGGTGATTGGAGCTCCGCTCAAACCTCTGCCTTCTGCG
>DATHNR010000413.1:0-12079 GCA_035485835.1 Puia sp. | reverse complement strand
AGCAAATTTACTGCATATTTCGCCAATTAGCTAATGGTTAACAAAGTCGATGTCGATTGCTTGCCGGAGATAAGGATGACGGATGACGGTGTATCGTAGATCGTGTATCGTAGATCGATAATCGATACACGATACACGTTTTACGCCTTAAGCCTTACGCCTTAAGCTTTAGGCTTTCGGCTTATTTGGGTTTATACTTCGTCTCATCAAAAATAGTCCGGTCGGGGGTTTTCATGAGTTGTTCGGGAGTCATGTCGGGATGAAGGGATGCGTATTTCTGAACGATCCGCCAGCCGACCCACTGACCGATATTACCGGGAGAGGCATCGGGCATTCCCTGCGTATAAGGGGCGTCGCCGATATAATTTTTAATAAGATCTGGTTCGAGGGAATAAAGATTTTGATCGAGAAAAAAATTCCAGATCTGGCCTTCATTGGCGAGGCACCATTTAAGTTGCTTATCAGTAAAACCTGTTTTTAAACTATCGGCCATTTCAGGTAAAAGCTGATCCGTGAGCCACCAGCTTTTTCCTTTTTCAACCATTTGTTCTATCAGAGGTTTTCCCTGGCTCTGATCTGGAAATATATCTTCCTGAAGTGCCTTCATACAATTGGGCACCACATATTCCGGTTCAAAACGTCTGGATATATAAACAGGAAAAAGTTCCTGTCCCTGGCTGCTCAGATAAAAAGGAAATTGTTTGCCGCAATATAATTGTAAACCGATGGCCAGAGTATACCTGGTCAGTGCTACACCCGGCGCATCGAAAGGCCCGATAAAAGCAACCACTTTCGGAGGCAGATTATATTTTGGAAAATAATAATGTATATACTGAAATCCTTTCTGCAGGCCTTTTTCAATCGGAGCCATACCGCCTTCGGCGGGACCGAATTTAATATCCAGCGAATCCTTCACAGGCATATAACTGCTGATGAATTTATGGAAAGCGAAGTAAGCCTGAACACTCGTATCAGAAAGTGGGGCTGTTCCCAAAATATTTACTGCGTAATCATTGATAAAATAAGGATATTGCCTTCCCAGGTCCAGAAGACCCTGCTCCACGTGGTTGGTATCGATTGCAAACAATGCCTGGTCGAATCGTTCAATATGAACGCTAATGGAAATATTTGAAACGTCGGGGGTTTTTCTACCAGTTTTGCAACCGATAAAAAACAAAATTAAAAAAGGGAATATTAATTTTTTCATCCGGATAGAAACGTATGTCGCTGCAAGTTAGTATTCCAGGCCTTAGCAGTAAATTTGCAACATGAAGATCGCGCTGGTTCAACAAAATTATCATATTGGAAATTTCGAATCCAATACTGAAAAAATCATCCGGGGTATCCAGGCTGCGAAGGAAGGCGGCGCTGACCTGGCCGTTTTTTCTGAAATGTCTGTCTGCGGATATCCGCCCCGTGATTTTCTTGAATTTGATGATTTCCAGACCCGCTGTTATGCAAGTATCGATGCGATCAAACCTTACAGTTCAGGCATCGGCGTAATCGTTGGCTCACCCGCGGCCAATCAGTATGCAAAAGGGAAAAAACTTTTTAATGCCGCATGGTTCCTTCATGATAATGAAGTAAAGGCCATTGCCCATAAAACCTGCCTGCCCACCTATGATATCTTCGATGAAAACCGCTATTTCGAACCCGGATTCGAATGGAATGTTATTGAGTTTCACGGTAAGCGTATCGCACTGACGATTTGCGAAGACATCTGGAATCTTGGAGATAATCCATTGTACCTGTCCTGTCCCATGGATCAGCTCATGCCCCAGCAACCGGATCTCATGATCAATATTTCTGCGTCACCTTTCGACTATGATCATGAAGAGGACCGGCGGGCAGTTGTTCGCCAGAATGTGCTCAAGTATAAACTGCCGATGTATTATTGCAATGCGGTGGGTTCACAAACAGAATTAATTTTCGACGGAGGCAGTGTTGTCTATGATGCTCACGGTAATTGCACACATCATCTAAAAGTTTTTGAAGAAGATTTCCAGATCATTGATACGGAAATTAAATACAGGCCTGTAAATAAACACCTGCCGCTTTTTACTTCTGCCTCTGTTTTAAAGCCCGATGAAATTATTCCTTATCTCACGCGCCGGAGTAATATCCGTGAGATTCATGATGCACTTCTGTTGGGCATCCGGGATTATTTCGGAAAAATGGGATTTCATAAAGCCATACTTGGAAGCAGTGGCGGCATAGACAGCGCTGTTACGCTGGCGCTGGCCTGTCGCGCATTAGGCAGTGATAACGTCCGCGCCGTTGCCATGCCCTCCGGATTTTCCAGTGGTCATTCTGTTGAAGATGCACGGTCTCTTTCAAAAAATCTGAACAATCCTTTTGATATTATTCCGATCCAGCCCGTGTATGAAAGTTTTCTTTCTACCTTAAAACCCATTTTTAAGGAGCTGCCTTTCAGTGTGGCTGAAGAAAATATTCAGAGTCGCACAAGAGGTAACCTGCTCATGGCCATCGCCAATAAATTCGGATATATTCTGTTGAATACATCTAATAAAAGTGAGCTTTCCACTGGTTATGGAACCTTATACGGCGATATGGCCGGGGGACTGAGTGTAATCGGAGATCTTTATAAGATGCAGGTGTATGCGTTGGCCCGGTATATTAACCAGGATGAAGAAATCATTCCTTTCCCAATTTTGAATAAGGCGCCTTCCGCAGAATTGCGTCCCGACCAGAAGGATAGTGACAGTTTGCCGGAATATGATCTGCTCGACAAGATATTATATATGTATATAGAAAGAAGACAGGGCCCCAGGGAAATCATAGCGATGGGTGTTGACGAAGCCCTGGTGGACAGGGTATTAAAACTTGTAAATACCAGTGAATATAAACGCAATCAGTTCTGCCCCATCATCCGTGTAAGCAGTAAGGCATTTGGTATGGGAAGAAGGATGCCGATCGTTGGGAAATACTTATCGTAAGCCGAAAGCTTAAAGCCTAAAGCTTAAAGCCTAAAGCTTAAAGCCTAAAGCCTAAAGCTTAAAGCCGAAAGCTTAAAGCCGAAAGCTTAAAGCTAGTATAAGAGTAATGGAGTATAGGAGTCTGTGAATGGAATTCATAATTCCTAATCCATAACTAAAAAAAGTTTTAGGCTTTATCCGCCTTCGCTAAAGCTTCGGTGGACAAGGGCTTTCGGCTTAGATCATTTCTTAACCAGCGTGGTGGTAACAGTAGCCTGGAAACCACTAACCTCCTGTGAGCCGGTCAGAACCAGGGTTGTGCCATCCCACGAGTTGATGAAATTTGCACTGTTTGCCACATATAATGTGTCTGTGTTAGCGGAAAGGCTCCAGACTCCGGAGGAATCGGAAGGAGGATTACATTGAACACCTGAATCGATAAAATTCGCGGTCAGGTTTGAATTCAGTTGAATTACATTATCCCGATCACAGGCTGGGAGTGAATCGTACAGATTTACAGTAACTCCGAATATGCTTCCACTCAGGGCAGTTAAATTATACTGTCCGGAGAAATTCGCTACTGTTCTTGCGTTTGAAGGAGAATTATTATTAGATTTCTTACAGGCAAAGACCCCAAGTAAAAGAGCAATTGCTGCTGACGCTACATACATTTTACGCATAATCTGATGATTTTATGAATGATTGTAACTCCATATCACTGCAATTATTGTGCGGATTTCAAAGTAAAAAGTAAAAAATTAATAAGGCTTAAGTCGTAAAGTGTAGGGCGCGTATTAATTATGGGTTATGGGTTATGAGATTTGGGTTATGGGTTATGGGTTATGAGATATGAGATCCTGCACGTGCGGGATGAGATAAGGGTTATGAATTTCATTCCAATACTTCTTAAACTTACAAACTCGCGTAAAGTGTTAGGCGTTGAGCTTTAAGCGTTCCGCGTTAAGCGTTCCGCGTTAAGCGTTAAGCGTTCCGCGTTAAGAAGTGTGAAGTAAATGTGAAAGTCTTTATACAGCTGCTTTATATGAACGGATGGGATATCGCGGCTCCTGATCCCCGAATTCATTATTTTTGAGCAAATATTATTCATTTGACCAGGTCCTTAGGTATAACCCTAATTACTTTTCCCAATTTGTTTTTGATTTTCGCTTTATGCGTTAAGCCTTCTGCTTTTAGCCTTGCGCTTTACGCCTTAAACCTTACGCTTTTTTAATTTTTAATTTATCATCACATGTATACGGCTGAAGACATCAGGATTTTAAACGAAAAAATACAGATCCAGGCTAGATTTGTTGATAAGCTCAGGGAAGAAATCGCCCACGTGATTGTGGGACAGCATTACATGCTGGACCGCCTGCTGATCGGTCTGCTCACCAACGGACATATCCTCCTGGAAGGGGTACCAGGACTTGCTAAAACACTTACCATCAAATCACTCGCGCAGACTATTCGTGGAAAATTCAGCCGTATCCAGTTTACGCCCGACCTGTTGCCTGCAGATGTAATCGGTACTATGATCTTCAACCAGCAAAAACACGAATTCGTTGTGCGGAAGGGACCGATATTCGCCAATTTTCTCCTGACGGATGAGATCAACCGAGCACCGGCCAAAGTGCAGAGTGCTCTTCTCGAAGCCATGCAGGAAAAACAGGTTACGATTGGCGACAGCAGTTATATTCTGGAAGAACCTTTCCTGGTGCTGGCCACTCAAAACCCGTTGGAACAGGAGGGAACATACCCCCTTCCAGAAGCGCAACAGGACCGGTTTCTGATGAAAGTGATTGTTACCTATCCTTCCAAGCAGGAAGAGCAGCAGATCATCCGAAATCATATGAACGGCATCAAACAAGCTGATCTTAAACAAGTCGTTTCCATGCAGGAAGTACTGGAAGCACGCGAACTGACCCGTAAAATATATATGGATGAAAAACTCGAGAATTATATTCTCGACATCGTTTTCGCTACGCGGAATCCTGAAAACTACCGGCTGGAGAAATTAAAATCCATGATTTCATATGGCGGGTCGCCCCGTGCCAGCATCAATATGGCGCTTGCGGCCAAGGCTAATGCTTTTCTGAATAAAAGAGGATACGTGATTCCCGAAGACGTACGTTCCATTTCGAAAGACGTTTTAAGGCACCGTATTGGCCTGACCTATGAAGCAGAGGCAGAGAATGTGAATGCGGATTTTATTATTGATGAGGTTTTGAGAGCGATTCAGGTTCCGTAGATCGTGAATCGTTTATCGTTTATCGAGGAAAAGGAATTGATAGTGGGTATTTAATTCGGGTTAATGCATAAGGTTATAGCATAAATATTTTGCTATGATCAGTTATAAAAATGTAGATGTCTGGAAAATCTCAATGGAAACTGTAAATGAAGTTTACTCTTTAACCAAATTATACCCGGTTGAAGAGAAATATGGTCTAATATCTCAAACAAATAGAGCTGCTGTTTCTATACCAAGTAACATTGCTGAGGGTTTGGGAAGGAACCATAAAAAAGATTGTATTCAATTTCTGCATGTTTCAAGAGGGTCGGCGTATGAATTGGAGACTTTACTAAGCATTGCATTAATGAGAAAAATAATAAATGATCAATGTTATAATAAGATAAGTACGATTTTGGAACGAAATATTCAACTAATAACAGGATTTATAAATTACTTAAAACAAAAGCCTTATTTCATCCGATAAACGATATACGATTCACGATATACGAAAATGCTTACAGCTGCTGAAATATTAAAAAAAGTCCGCGAGCTCGAAATAAAGAGCAAGCGTCTCACGCGCCATCTCTTCACCGGCGAATATCATTCCGCTTTCAAAGGACGTGGAATGGCTTTCCGTGAAGTGAGGGAATATTATCCGGGTGATGATGTACGGTTTATCGACTGGAACGTGTCTGCGCGGTTCAACCATCCATTCAGTAAATTATTCGAAGAAGAAAGAGAACTCACCGTGATGCTGATGGTGGATGTGAGCGGCAGTTCTTTATTTGGAACTTTGAAAGGCAGGAAAAAAGACCTCATCACAGAGATCTGTGCAGTCCTTGCTTTTTCTGCGGTGAATAATAATGATAAAGTAGGACTGATTTTCTTCAGTGATAAAATTGAAAAATATATTCCTCCTAAAAAAGGACGTGATCATGTGCTGCATATGGTGCGTGACCTGCTCATTACTGAACCTGCCCATCACAAAACAAATATTTCACAGGCTCTCAAATTTCTTAACAATACTCTCCGCCAGAAAACCATTACATTTTTACTCAGCGATTTCCTGGACGATAATTATGAAGAGGCCCTTCGTGTTGCAGGAAAAAAACATGACCTGATCGGGATCAAAGTGTATGATAAAATGGACATGGAACTTCCTGACGCCGGATTGATAGAAGTAGAAGATGCCGAAACAGGTGCGATGATCTGGGTCGACACATCAGATTATACCCAGCGTAATTATTACCAGCAATCTTTTTTTAAAATGACGGAAATCTGTAAATCCCTTTTTCTCAAGTCGGGTTCGGACCTGCTCCACATGCGTACAGATGAAGATTATGTAAAAATACTACAGAAGTTTTTTGTGGGTAGAAACCGACCTGCCTAACCGATGGCGAAGACCCTCCCCTATATCGTTTGTTTCGGGATCCTGCTTGCGGGCAGCAGCTTGGTATGGGCTCAGGAAGCGCCGGTGATCAAGGCTTCCATCGATAAAAATGAAATCCTGATCGGGGAACCTTTAAGATTAAGCCTCGACGTGAAATCACCCATGGTGTCCGGAAACCAGCTGCCGCAGTTTGACAGCATCCGGCATTTTGAACTGATAGAAAAAGGAAGCAGGGATTCTTTGATTTCGGCTAATGGTGCCAGTTATCACCTCGAATGGAAACTCACCAGTTTCGATTCGGGCACCCGTTACATCCCCTCTTTTGCAATTACGATTGGAAAGCAGATCTATAAAACTGATTCTCTGGCGGTAGAAGTATCCTATGGGAAAGTTGATACAGCGCAGGACTATCACGATATCAAGAGTATCATTGATATTGAAAACCCGGATGTAAAATATATTCCCTGGATACTGGGAGCAATTACATTGGTATCGCTGGTTTTATTTGTCTGGTTCATCCGCCAACGGTCATCAGTCATCGGTCATCCTTTACATGCTGAACCTGACAATATCCGCATTTCGCCATTGGATGAAGCCATGATTTCGCTGGATCAGCTGAAGAAAATGCTGCACGAGGATCCTTCATCAGTAAAAAAATATTATTCAGGAATAAATGATACCCTCCGGGTTTTTCTCAACAGGAAGCTGGGTCTGATCACCATGGAAAAAACGAGCGAGGAACTTATTCATAGCCTGAGCGACCTGAGAATGGACAGGGATATTTTTACCAAACTTGCAGCGTCTCTTCGGATGGGAGATTTTGTAAAATTTGCCAAATATATTCCCTTCCCTTTTGAGAATGAAAACAACTGGGAGGTTATAAGGGGAGCGATTGTACTTATTAATGAAAAGGTGAAATAGTATCGTTTATCGTGGATCGTGTATCGATTGACGATAAACGATATACGATAAACGATTAATAGAAAGAAGCACATTAATGAAATATAAAAAATAGTGTTGTACGACTGGATCTCAAATATTCATTTTGCCAAACCCTGGTTCTTTGCATGCTTCGCAATGCTTCCCCTGCTGATATATTTTTATCTGCGGCCGCCAGTTCGTGTGCAGGGAAGCATGCTGGTTTCTGGCGTTAAGGCATTTGGCAATGGCAGAACATGGAAAACATTGCTCCGGCATATCTTATTTATTTTCCGCATGCTGGCCATTACATGCATTATCATTGCCCTCGCACGCCCGCAAACGGGAAGCGAACAACAGCTTACCAGTGGAGAAGGAATCGATATTGTTTTTTGCCTGGATATCAGCGGAAGCATGCTGGCACAGGATTTCACGCCAAACAGAATGGAGGCAGCCAAACAGGTTGTTTCAGAATTTATTGACAACCGTCCGACCGATCGAATGGGTCTCGTGATTTTTTCCGGTGAAAGTTTTACGATGTGCCCGCTTACAACGGATCATGCCGTATTAAAATCCCAGTTGTACAATGTACAGAGTGGCCTGCTTGAAGATGGCACAGCTATCGGGTCCGGACTGGCAACAGGTGTGGAACGGCTTCGTTCTTCAGTTTCAAAAAGTAAAGTGATCATACTCCTTACGGATGGTGAAAACAATGGCGGTCTCGTGGATCCGAATTCAGCAAAAGAAATTGCAAAATCATATGGAGTACGCGTATATACGGTAGGTGTAGGTACGGAAGGATTTGCACCCGTGCCGGTTCAGACCAGCAGCGGTGTGATCATGCAGAGAGAAAAAGTAAGCATTGATGAAAAACTGCTGACACAAATCGCAAATGAAACAGGTGGAAAATATTTCCGTGCAACGGATAATGAAAGCCTGGGAACAATTTATAAAGATATTGACCGGCTGGAAAAATCAAAATTCCAGGTAACGACCTACACGCATTATACTGAAAAATTTTTTCCTTTTATACTCGCTGCGGTCATGTTCCTCGTGCTGGAATGGATATTGAGGTTCACCCTATTCAGAAAATTTCCCTGATGCTAGCAAGAGTGTATAAATCCACCGGCAGCTGGTACACGGTGAAAACCGTTGAGGGAGATATCTATTTGGCCCGCATAAAAGGAATTTTTAAAATAGACGGAATTACTTCCACCAATCCCATCGCAGTGGGGGACTGGGTGAATATTGATCTGGAAGAAGGAGGGGAAGAAGGTGGTATGATGATAACAGGTATCGAAAAAAGAAATAATTATATCAATCGCCAGTCGCCCTCCAACAAATACCAGCACCATATTATTGCATCAAACCTCGACCAGTCGCTGCTTATCGCTACTCTGAAGGATCCGAAAACATCCCAGGGTTTTATCGACCGTTTTTTGGTTGCGGGCGAAGCGTTTCATATTCCTTCAGTCATCATTTTCAATAAAGGAGATATTTACCGTACAAAAGAGATGGACCTTTTTGAAGAAAGAAAAGAGATGTATGAAGCGGCTGGTTACAAAGTGATTCTGATGAGTCTTGAAAAAAAAACAGGCCTGGAAGAAGTAGAAGAAATTCTGCGAGATAAAACCAGTTTGTTAAGTGGTCATTCCGGTGTGGGAAAATCTACTTTTATCAATGCAGTGGTTCCGGGCATGGAGCTTAAAACCCAGGACGTAAGCGGATGGAGTGGAAAAGGAATTCATACCACCACATTTGCTGAAATGTATGATCTGCCTTTATTGAATGCTCATATTATTGATACTCCGGGAATCAGGGAATTCGGCCTGGTGGATATTTCCAGGCAGGAACTTTCGCATTATTTTCCTGAGATGCGTGCGCGGTTAAATGATTGCCAGTTTAATAATTGCCTTCATATAAATGAGCCGGGTTGTGCCATAAAAAAAGCCCTCGAAGAGGGCAAGTTATCGTTAGATCGTTATGTGAGCTATGGCATGATGCTCAATTCTATCGAAGAGAAAAGCTATTAAGAAGCCAGCCTGTTAGCAGTATGGATCAACAGCTTTCCTTCCAGGAATCGTGCTACTTCCACAACAGCATCATTATCTTTTCTTGGCGCTTCACGAAATTTTCTTGGGTAAATCGAGATGCCTGTATAGATATTATAATGCAGGGTGAGCACATGACCTTTGAAAGAAAAGTCCCACATCAGCGAATCAAAATCATCGGTTTTGTGGTTGAAATTTACATCCAGGTCATCGGATAGAATGTTTGCGACTTCATAAAATCTTTTAAGACCGCAATCATCGTCTATTACAGCTTCGGTACAACCGAAATCGGTACGTAGGGTTAGGCTCATAGTGTTGGGATTTAACTGGTTTAAAAAAGAGTACATGGATTAAACTTTAAATTTTGGGGGTTTAGGTAATTTTTCTCCGCTCAATATCCTTTCAGCACCCACGTTTCTACCGTTGGATGGACAACCATACTGAGTTTTGCAGGAATAAATAGTGCTGAAAAGTAAACACAGCACAATTAAGCCGAGGAGGTTTTTACCTGTTTTCATGGGATATCTTTTGACGAATTAAACCTACAAAAAAGATTCAGCAATTGCAATCTATGGGTCCGAAACTCGATGAATAGCTTGAAATCTTCGTTAATTGGGGTGTTCATAGGGGTTATGGGTTATGGGGTATGGGTTATGGGTTATGGGTTATGGGATCCAGCACGTGCCGGATGGGTTATGAGATATGGATTATGAGTCATAAACCATTGACAATTAATAATAAAGGCCTTGGCTTAAGCTTTAGGCGTTAGGCGTTACGCGTTGCGCGTTCAGCGTTCAGCGTTCAGCGTTCAGCGTTCCGCGTTAAGCGTTACGAAACCAATCCGCATAAAGGATATAATTATTGGCTATCCTTTCAATTTCCCCGTGGATGAGATCCTGGGGTATATCTTTAATCTTACGGGCGGGGATTCCTCCATAAATGACACCGCGTTCAACCTTGGTATTTTCCAGTACCACGGCTCCTGCTGCAATAATGGAATTGCTGCCAATTTCTGCACCATCCATAATGACCGATCCCATGCCGATCAGTACATTGTCCTGGATTGTACAACCATGTACGATGGCATTATGACCTATGGATACATTATTTCCGATCACTGTATTTGCCTTCTGATAAGTACAATGAATAACACATCCATCCTGGATATTTACTTTGTTTCCAACCCGTATACTATTTACATCGCCTCGTACTACAGCATTGAACCATATGCTGCAATCATCCCCGATTACCACATCGCCGACGATTGTAGCATTGGGCGCTATATATACATTTTTTCCAAATCCGGGCGAAATGCCTTTTACAGGAAGGATGACAGGCATGGGTTTTATTTTGAAGATATACTAAGTTAAGCATTTTCGTTGGCGGTTGGCCGTTGGCGGTTGGCCGTTGAGAGTTGACAGTATATATGGAACTATCTTGCATCTAATTTTAAATATTAGGTTTTTTCCATTATTTAAAACTGCCAACCGCCAACGGCCAACGATTAAGATGAACCAACGCGAACTCTTCTACAAACACCTGGCTCAAACATCCCCTTCTCCACTTGCCCTGGAGATCGTTCATGCAAAAGGGCTTTACCTGCACGATGCATCAGGGAAAAAATATCTCGATGCTATCGGTGGTATCAGTGTTTGCAATACGGGTCACCGTCACCCTGATATTATTCAGGCTATCCGCGAACAGGCGGATCGCTATCTTCATATTTTAGTTTATGGAGAACTGATCCAGAGTCCCCAGGTTGAATACGCACATTTTCTTGCATCATACCTGCCTGAAAATCTTCATTCTGTTTTCTTCACTAATTCTGGAACGGAAGCAACAGAAGGCGCCATGAAACTTTCCAAAAGAGTTACGGGCAGGACCGAGATCATTGGATTCAAAAATTCCTATCATGGATCCACGCAGGGTGCTCTCAGCCTGATGGGTGATGAATACTGGCGAAATGCATTCAGACCATTGTTACCCGGTATTTCGCATCTGAGATATAATATAAAAGAGGACCTTGATAAGATCACCGAAAAAACAGCCTGCGTGATTGCTGAAACCATTCAGGCAGAAAATGGGGTGATCAAACCGGCATTCGAATGGATGGATGCCCTGCGAAAAAAATGTGATGCAACGGGCGCCCTGCTCATCCTGGATGAGATCCAGGTGGGTTTCGGAAGAACAGGATCACTATGGGGTTTTGAACAATATGGAATTGTACCGGATATTATTTTATTGGGCAAAGCACTGGGAGGCGGACTTCCGCTCGGCGCTTTTATAGCATCAAAATCACTGATGGATTCCTTTACATATCA
The DNA here is from genome assembly GCA_035485835.1 of Puia sp. GTDB lineage: Bacteria > Bacteroidota > Bacteroidia > Chitinophagales > Chitinophagaceae > Puia. The sequence goes on along the minus strand of DATHNR010000413.1, from coordinate 233 downwards.
ACCCGTATTGGGTCATATCAGCACTTTCGGAGGTCATCCCCTCAGCTGTGCCGCAGGGCTCGCTGCAATGAAAGTATTAATTAAAGAAAATCTGATTGCAGCAGTTTCAGAAAGAGAAAAACTATTCCAGAAATTGCTGGTTCATTCTTCCATAAAATCATTGCGAACAGCCGGCCTCCTGATTGCCGTGGAATTTGAAAACTTTGAAATCAATAAACGCATTATCGACGCCT
>DATHNR010000412.1:0-2713 GCA_035485835.1 Puia sp. | reverse complement strand
AATATAATCCTGTTTATCCCTTTACTTACCAGTTTGTAGATGACCAGTTCAATCAAATGTTTTTAAGAGAAATGCTGATAAGCAAATTGTCCAGAATATTTGCAACATTAGCGATTATTATTTCATGTCTTGGTTTATTTGGTTTAGCCGCTTATACAGCAGCAAGAAGAACAAAGGAAATTGGCGTACGCAAAGTGCTTGGAGCAAGCGTATCAGGAATTGTGGGATTGCTGTCAAAAGATTTCTTAAAACTTATAGCCATATCCTGCCTCGTTGCCTTTCCGGTATCATGGTGGGTAATGCATAACTGGTTGTTGAATTATCAATACAGGATTGAAATCGGATGGTGGATTTTTTTAGCGGCCGGTATTTCAGCCATGCTGATTGCTTTAATCACCATCAGCTTTCAATCTGTCAAAGCGGCCATTGCCAATCCTGTCAATAGCTTACGTTCTGAGTGAAGACTAAAATAAAAAGTCAGGTGAGTGCAACAAAAGTTACGCGGACCTATCTATTATATTATAGTGCTGACGAATTAGGAATAACTTGCTTTTTACATGAGATATTTCCTTTTACCCTTAACGTTTTTGATCTTTTTCGGGCTTGGCGCCTCGGCGCAAAACGGTTATTCAGTAAAGGGGACGATCGCCGACACGGTTGAAAAAGTAAAGCTGGTCACCACGACCGTAACCATCCTGCAGGCGAAGGACTCGATACTCGTTAAATTCGGATATGCCAAAACCGACGGCAGTTTTATGCTGGATGGACTGCCCGGAGGAAAATATATCCTGCTGGTTTCTTATCCGGATTATGCTGATTATGTAGAAACATTCAGTCTTGATTCAGCCAACCCCTCACATGATTTTACCAATATCTCTTTGACTCCAAAATCACGACTGCTGCAGGAAGTCATTGTTAAAGGAACTGCATCGCAGATGAAAATTAAAGGCGACACCACTGAGTTTAACGCCAATGCTTTTGTAATCCAGCCCAATGCCAAGGTAGAAGACTTACTCAAACAGTTGCCGGGCATTACTGTTGATAAGGATGGAAAAATTACAGCTGAGGGCCAGACGGTGACTAAAGTTTTACTAGACGGTGAAGAGTTTTTCGGAGACGACCCAACGCTGGTGACCAGAAACATCAGGGCAGATATGGTTGATAAAATCCAACTCTATGACAAAAAAAGCGACCAGGCGGCTTTTACCGGTGTGGATGATGGCAAAACTCAAAAGACAATTAATGTAAAACTGAAGGCTGACAAAAACCAGGGCATTTTCGGAAAAGCCCAGGCTGGCGATGGGCTTGAGGGAATCTATCAAGGGGAAGCATTATTCAATTCTTTTAAAAGCAAAGAAAAAATTTCTGTTTACGGTACGATCGGGAATAACGGGAAAGTGGGCTTGGGCTGGGAGGACGATCAGAAATATGGTACCGGCGACCTGCTGAATGTTACCGATAACGGAATCAGCATTAATACCCAAAGTTCCGAAGACCTGGATATTTTCGGTGGAATTTATAGTGGTCAGGGTTTTCCCCTGGCGCAAACCGGCGGTCTGCATTATGACAACAAGTGGGACCAGGACATGCAATCCGTTAATGCCAATTATAAGATTGGATCTTTAACCATCAACGGTTTGAACAACACAATTACACAAAACAACATTCCCGGTTATATTTTGACCAGTAATTCGGAACAAAACTATCACAACTCGATGCTGAGGCAGAAGTTGAGTATGGTTTATCAGATAAAGCTGGATACCACATCAGACCTGAAGATTTCAGTGGACGGTACATTAAAACATATCATCACGGATAGTTATTTTACAGCGGGGGACACATTGAACGGTGCCCTGGTAAATAATAGCATTCGGCAATTGACCAACACGGCCGATCAGCGGGCATTTAACGGTAGCGCATTTTATACCAAAAAATTCAACAAACCGGGTCGCACGATTTCATTGCTGTTCAGTGATTCCTATAGTCAAAGCAAAGCATACGGGTACTTAAAATCGCAAATTAATTATTATGATTCGGCCCAGGATGTAGACAGCACACAGGACATTGACCAATACAAAACAAATAATTTACAGAGTAACATTCTAAACGTCAATCTGACATATTCCGAACCGTTTACCCAATCGTTTGCACTCGTGCTGAATTATGGTATCGGCTCAAATATCGCCAGTGCTGACAGGAACACTTATAATCCCACACCACAGGGAAAATACGATTTGCTGGTAGATAGTCTGAGCAGCAATTATTCATTCAACCAGTTTCTGAATCATGCCGGCGCCATCTTCAATTATAAAAAAGGCAAAATCAATTTCAATTTCGGTACCCGCATAACGAATGACCAGTTTCACCAGTTGGATGTAACTACAGGCCAGGTGAGCGACCGCACATTTATAGAATGGGCGCCACAGGCTCGTTTTCAGTACCGGTTTTCGCAGCAGAAATCCTTCACTTTTAATTATAACGGCACTACCACGCAACCGACACTGCAGCAATTACAACCGGTCGCAACGAATAATGATCCTTTGAACATCGTCCTGGGTAACCCATCGCTGACGCCATCGTTTACAAATACTTTCAATGTCAATTACCGCACTTATAATGTACTGACCAGCCAGTTTTTTGGAATCTATGGAAGTTATTCAGCTGTTTTCAATCCCATCGTAAATCATATCAATTACAACGAAATGGGTCAAAG
>DATHNR010000411.1:0-2820 GCA_035485835.1 Puia sp. | reverse complement strand
TATTTTATTTCCTGCCACGTCCGCTGATAATAAATCAGCGAGTTTATCAACACTGGTTTCCCCCGGCGTTTGCAAGCGATAAGCCTTGCCAATTTCCAGTAAGGCATTCAGATCACAGATTCCGGATAACTGACCGGGTTTGTCCAGAATATTATAAAAAGATGCATGCTGGTATCCGCAGCTTATTCCGGTAAATACAATCGCAGTTGTGCCAGCTGCCGAAACATGAAGAAATTTTCGTCTTTGCATGATCTTAAAAATGTATTGGCAATCTCCCGGATTTAAATTCGATTATTTGTCACTATTAATTTCAGCTACTTCTGCAACACGGTGATTAAAAAGCGCCGGTTCTTCCCAGATCGGGGAATGTCCGCTATGTTCAAACCAGTATAATTTCTTTTTGGGAGCCTGAATGGCTTCAAAATACTCTTCAGCAACTTCGGAAGACGTGTTATGATCATATCTTCCGAGAAAAAAATACATAGGTATTTTAAACTCCTTATACTGGAAAAAATTAATATTCTCCGCATTCATGTAATTGAACAATATTTTCCCACTTGTCATAACAGGAGTCATCCAGTCTATACCACTATAGTCGACATATAATTGAGTAGGATCCGGAAGACTGGCCACCTCTTTATTACTAAAATATTTGTTTGACATCATACTGAATTTTATCAGATCGTCAAACCCGTTGGCATAGCCGTCTTCTCTCGAAAAAGGTATGGAATTAATCATTTTCAATGTGGCTGTGTCATTAACCAGTTTCGCCTGTTCGATAACATATTTTCTAGCCAGCTCTTCCGACCGGTTTGGATTGGTAAACTGGCCCAATCCGATATAAGCAGCATAGTCTCCCGGATATTTCATTACCAGGTAAACACCGATGATTGTACCCCAGCTATGACATACAACAAATATTTTATTTTTATGATAAGTATTTTTCAAATATTCTGTAATAACATGCGCATCGTTTACATATAAATCAGGAGTTAAAGTTGCAGAATTATCTGTTTTGGATTTTCCGCAATTCCGCTGGTCCCAGGTGACAAGGATAAATTTCTTTGAAAGTTCCTCATTAAATTTTCTGATCATTGGTGTTGCCGGCCAGGATGGTCCGCCATGAACAAATAACAGAACCGGATTAGATTTAGAAGCTCCTTTAATTTCTATATATTGTTCTACACCATTTACTTTCATTAAAAAAGAAGTATCGATATCATAGCCTGGAAATTTTGGAATGGGATCCTGTGCTTTTATGTTTATAAAGCTGAATAACACGATAGTGAAAAGCAGGATAGGTCTTATGTTCTTCATATGGCCAATTTGAATCGGGAATGCCCAATAAAGTTAAGTAATTCACTCTGCAGAAATTCCTTTAACTCGCCCGCTTGCCCTGCATCAACATATCTACCGCATGATCAAAAGATCCGGCGCGGATAACTTCACCTGCATTCACGAAGAAGATCTCGTCGGCATTTTGGATAGTATTCAAACGATGAGCAATGATGACTCGGGTAGTGGATGTCGGAAGTCTATTCAATATATCCTGCAGGATCTTTTCTGTAATGGTATCAATATTAGCTGTTGCTTCATCCAAAATCAACAGGTCAGGGTTCCTCAAAACAGCGCGCATGAATGCGATCAATTGTTTTTGACCGAGGCTGATACTTTCACCACCGGAACTCAGTACGGTATCTAACCCATTTTCAAAACTGGCCAGAAGTCTTTGCAGGTTGGCAGTTTTGATTACTTCTTCCAATTGTTCATTGGTATATCCGAAGTACTGCTCATTACCATATAATATGTTATCCCGAACTGTTCCTGTAAATAGAAATGGCTCCTGCAATATAAATCCGATTCTTTGGGTTCGTTCTCCCGGTTCATAAGATCTTATATCCCTGCCATTGATCCTTACTTCCCCCTCAACAGGATCATAAAGACGTGCAAGCAAGGATGCCGTGGTTGTTTTACCACCTCCGGTCGGACCGACGAGCGCATAGGTCTTACCTCTTTCCAATCTAAAATTGACATTGTGGAGAATTTCCCTGTTTCCATCATAACCAAAATGCACATTCCTGAATTCCACCAATGCCGCTGTTCCAGGAGAACCATTCGATGAACCTGCCGGTTGCATCATGTGAGAAGACGGAGAACCATCTGATATTATTACGGGGAGGTTGGATTCCATATTCAAGACATGAGAAATGCGATCCGCTCCGGCCATCGCCACCTGGAAGTTTGTCCAGAGTGCAGCCAACTGACGCAATGGGTTATAAAAATTCGTTGCATAAGCGAGATAACTAACAAGCAGTCCAATACTGAAGCGACCTGTAGAAATCAGGTAGATACCCACCGTCAATACAATTAGCTGAGCGGTGCTGGCAAAAAAACCATAAATAGGAATGAAAATATTATTGGCAACACCGGCAGATTTCGCGGCTGTATAATTTAGCTCATTGACTTCTTCAAATCGTTTCCTGAAATAATCCCTACGGTTAAAGGCAATGATAACTTTAAAATTATTCAGGCTTTCCTGGATCTCCGCACTGAGGCCCCCGGTACGCTTTAGACTGGTCGCATTTTTTTTCTTTACCCACTGCGAAGTCATTTTCGTAAAAATAAAAATTAATATTCCCGGAACCAGAGTAACGATGCCCAGACGGAAATTGATCGCCAATAAAAAAATACCGGCTCCTGTCATCGTTGCCAATGTACCGATAAACTGCATAAGCGACTGCGAAAAAAAAGTATTTATCTTATCCGTATCATTATTAATCCTGGAAATAAGATCCCCTGCTTTATTCTGATTAAAAAATG
>DATHNR010000410.1:0-2613 GCA_035485835.1 Puia sp. | reverse complement strand
CGGGGTATAAACTACCACTTGTAGCCGGACGTAATATCCAGGCATCGGATACAATAAGAGAATTTCTGGTAAATGAAATGCTGTTGAGGAATCTGGGAATCTTAAACCCTCAGGATGCCTTGAATAAAGAAATTAATTTGTATGGCAACGTTAAAGGACCCGTCGTAGGTGTATTGAAGGATTTTTACACCAGGTCATTTCGTGACGGCCTTGCACCACTGATTATTGCGAGTAATAAATCAGATTATAACGAAGCTTCCATAAAACTTGATTCAAAGGAACTGACCTCTTCCATGCATTCTATTGAGAAAATCTGGGGGGCAACCTATCCTGACTTTGTTTTTGAATATAAATTTCTGGATGACAAGATAGAAAGCTTTTATAAACATGAAAACCAGATAGCGCATTTATATAAAATCTTCGCCATAATAGCCATCTTCCTGAGCTGCCTGGGATTATATGGACTGGCATCATTCATGGCAGTTCAACGAATTAAAGAAGTGGGTATCAGGAAAGTGCTGGGTGCATCAAGTCCTCATATTGTTTACCTGTTTTCAAAGGAATTTGTAATTCTGATTTTCATTGCATTTTTCATAGCCACACCCCTCACCTGGTATTTCATGAACCAATGGCTACTGAATTATCAATTCAGGATCGAATTAAGCTGGTGGCTTTTCCTGGCAGGTGGCATTGTGTCAATTATAATTGCATTAACGACTGTCGGTTTCAAGGCAATAAAAGCTGCCATGGCCAATCCGGTAACCAGCCTTCGCTCCGAATGAGCTATCACCTTCGCTGCGCTAATTTCCTGCCAGGCTATTCAAAAATTCTCTTGGCAGTAATTCACGGCTGAAGAAAGCATCTGAATCATAGTGGAGCAGTCCATCCAAGATGAGTTTCATGGCTGTTAACGAATGATTTAATAAATTAGGTCCAAGACTTAATCTTGCAACTCCAATCTTTTCCAATCTTTCCAGGTCTGAAACGCCTTTGGAAAGCAATACATTCACAGGCATTTTCACTGCAGAAATAATATGAGAGATTTCATCGTAATTATTCAAAACAATTGGATAGAAACAGTCCGCACCTGCTGCTTTATAAGCCAGACCCCTTTCTATTGCTTTTTCCATTGCATTTTCATGGATCTTTTGTAAAAAGACATCTGTCCGCGCATTTATTACAAGTGGAACTCCGTATTGAATTCCTACTTCACGTATCCCTTCAATCTTACGGCACTGTTCATCAATAGTAAATAGTCGCTGATGATCAGCGTGCGAATCCTCAATGTTAATTCCAATTGCCCCATTTTCAATAAGCAATCGGATGTTTTCCTTCAACTGCACAATGGAATCCGCAAATCCACGCTCTATATCCACAGTAACTGGTAAAGAAACTGCAGTAGTTATCTGATGTACAACTTTCAACAACTGATTGAAAGGAATCTTTTCTCCATCCAAATATCCATTTGAAAGCGCTGTTGCGACACTGGCTGTTGCTACTGACTTATAGTCCACCTGTTCCAGCAACCTGGCACCAAGTGAATCCCAGATATTAGGCAATACCAAAAGTTTTCCGGAAAAATGCTGCTTTCTAAAGAGTTCGGCTTTAACGGATTGCGATTCCTGTAAAATCATACAGCTTCCTATTTTGATATAAAAAACAAAGATAAATCATAACCTTAGGTTAAAATGATTGAACAATTCCAATACGATCCTAAAAGATAATAAATTAAAACTTCAAACAACCTACTTGAACTACAGACTGCTGATTTCATTTTTATTATTATCCAGCACTAAAGCATTCACACAAAATATCAATAAGGAAAATGATCCGATATTATATCATGTCGGTTATCAGAACATCATAACGACAGATTCAAGCCGGACTTACAAACCTGCCATATCCAAATCAGATAAGTTCTACTATCGGCCAGTTGAAATCGATATATGGTACCCCGCAATCAATATTGAGAATAAACTTCCCATTCCCTACGGTGAATTCCTGAACCTTTTGGAACAAAGATCAAACAGGTTTCAGAATGACACTGTTTATAAAAGTCTCACAACAGAATTAGTACAATACTTATGTATCAATTTACATATCGGAGACACTTCGAAACTTACCCATCTGAAGACATCCAGTTATCAAAACGCTGCTGCCATCAGGAAACGCTTTCCACTAATCCTGTATATGTCGGCTTATAACGGAATGAGTTATGAAAACCTGAATCTTTTTGAATGGCTGGCGGCCCATGGTTATATTGTTGCCTGCATTACATCGGTTGGACGATATCCTGGTAATATGAGTACGAAATCCGCTGATCTCATGGAACAGGTTTATGATGGCAACTTTACCTGTAACTTATTAAAAACGAAGGAGAATGTTGATTCAACAAAAATCGGTGTAATTGGATACAGTTGGGGTGGACTGGCTGCATTGATTCTGGCAATGAAGACCATAGATATAAAAGCTGTATTATCTCTCGATGGATCAGAAATGCATTACTATGGTGAATCAACAGAAGAAGACAAGGACTTTACCGAATTGAAAAATTCTACCTTCTTTCAAGTGAACAAAATTAAGATCCCATATGCTTATTTTGAAAGTGGGTTT
>DATHNR010000409.1:0-3264 GCA_035485835.1 Puia sp. | reverse complement strand
TGTATTTTTCTATCAACATATACCATTCCTGACCCAGCTCAAGCGCTTTCGGGTTCTTTGTAATACGATAGTATTCACTCATCGCATAAATTCCAAACGCCTGAGCATAAATCTGTTTATGACTTTCAAGCATTTTGCCCCGATAGTCGACGGACCAATACAGACCTCCGAAATCCGGATCTGAAAAATATTCCCTTATATAATGATACGCCCGGGAAGCAAGTTCAAGATGCAAAGGATTTTGAGTATAACGATAAACTGCAGAAAAACTCCATAATATCCTGGCATTGAGTACAGCCCCCTTGGGAGCCAGCGTGTCTACATGGTTGTCCTGATCTATTCTTCCCAGGAATCCTCCCCATGCTCTGTCAAGTGTATGCTGTTCCCAATAGTGAAGTATACTATTAAGTTCATCAAGTATTTCACTGTAAAGAGAATTCCATCCGTCTTCCTCCGGAACGGAATTATTTCTATCGTTCATTCACCTTAGTTAATTTTTTAGACTTTTCTTTCTTTTCCAGTTTCAGGTTCTTATCAATGAGGAGGTTAATTTGAACGACCGACTGAACGGAAGTAAATCCATCCGCCGGCGTATGAACGGTATAGTCCAGGAGTTTTTTAACGGTACTAACAGCAACATGTATGCGCGTATCTGAAGAAGCATAATAGATATATACAGTTCCATCATCATCTGCGATCCAGCCATTTGAAAAAACCACGTTTGATACATCCCCCGTCCTTTCTTCACCTTCAGGGGCGAGGAAATATCCGCCAGGTTTATAAATCTGTTTGGATGGATCTTTCAGATCCGTCATAAAAAGATACAACACATAACGAAGGCCGGCGGCTGTGTTTCTTACACCATGGGCAAGATGTAACCAGCCGAGCGACGTTTTGATGGGCGCAGGGCCCTGCCCGTTCTTCAATTCATAAACTGTATGGTAGATTTTTTTGTCCATGATGGATTCATCAGTGATAACTGCTTCTTCCATATTGTCAGCAAGCCCGAAACCAATACCACCACCTTTCCCTGCCTCAATAAAACTATCCTGGGGGCGGGTATAAAAAGCATATTTGTCCAGAACGAACTCAGGATGCAGAACCACATTTCTTTGCTGCGCTGATGGTGTAACAAGATTTTTTAATCTCTCCCAGTTTATCATGTCTTTAGTACGGGCAATACCACACTGGGCTATCGCCGCCGACTGATCCCCTTCCGGTGCGGTAGGATCGCGCATCTCTGTGCAAAATAATCCATAGATCCAGCCGTCTTCATGTGCTGTAAGCCTGATATCATAAAAATTAGTTTCCTGATTATTTAGTGACGGCATGGTTACCGGTCTTTTCCGGAATTTAAAATGATCGATACCATTATCACTTTCTGCTATGGCAAAAAATGATTTACGGTCAATACCTTCCACACGAGCCATCAGGAGATATTTATTTTTCCACCTGATGGCAGCGGGGTTCAGGACAGCATTAATGCCAATACGCTCGAGAAGAAAAGGATTCGTTTTTTCATTTAAGTCGTATCTCCAGGATGGCGGAATATGTCCGGCTGTTAAAACAGGATATTTAAACCGGTTGAAAACACCATTATTATTCAGGTTGATTTTTTTATTTTTTCTTTCAACGATATTCTCATGTTGTTTTAATAAATCTTTGTGCCTTTCCGCGAATGCTTTTTTCATAAGTAAAGTTTAATTAATTCTCCAACCTGGACCACCAGGTTTTTTTAAGGATAATAATGATGACTGATAAAATGGCAATGGTCGCGAAAAAAGGAATTTTCATCCAAAGAACCAGGTACATCGGCAGAATGGTAAGGCAACATTGGGCAATAATTCCAATGCACACATTAAACATATCAAGACCAAATCGACGATTTGGCTGGAAAGCCGGATTTTCTGCCTGAACCAATAATTGAACAGGTTTCCAGAATCCCCAGGGTCTTACCTGTTTATAGAATTTTTTCAGTGTTTCCATATCAGTTGGTTTGGCAGCGAATGTCCCAATAATGCATCCGGCAACAGAAATTCCGAATAGCATTGGCCAGTTATATAAAGGCAACTGATCTTTAAATATATAAGGAAAAATCAATGCCGCTGTAATACCGGATGCCATACCCCAGAAGAAGCCGTTGGCATTGAACCTCCACCAATACCATTTGAACATATTGGCTGCAATATATCCTCCGTAAAGTGCTCCTACGATCCATTGCAGTACACTGTTCACATTTTTTACAAAAAACCCGAGCAGGATACTAAGTAAAACAACGGAAATTCCCACTGCATAATTCCTGCGGATGATCTGGTGGTTGGTCGCTTTGGGATTGATATATTTTATGTATATATCATTTACAATATAAGCCTGGGCTGCATTCAGCGTTCCGGAGAATGTGCTCATGAAAGCACCAAGCAATCCCGTGAAAAGCAAACCCATGATTCCTGCAGGAATAAACTGAACGATGGCTGAAGGAAGAATTTTTTCGAAATCAGTTCCTGTAGGAGAGGAGAGATGCAACTGATTATAATTCAGCAGTGCGAGAACGGTGAGTCCGATAATCAAAGAATATCGAAGCGGTAACAGCACAATAGAAACGAACCCTGTCATCTTAGATGCTTCCATGGGTGAACGTGTAGAAAGAATTTTCTGCATATCGTAGTTAGGCGCAGGTCCCGCGAGACTCGCAAAAATTCCTTTGAACAACATCATCATAAAAAAGAAACCAAAAGGGCTGAACCCATCTTCCGCGATTTTTTTATTAGCATCAGCAATAATATTCTTCCAGTCAAGACCAAGTTGTTCTCCAAAGAAAGGGTTATGCCATCCTGCGGGGACCTGCAATATATGTCCCCGCATGTGGATAATTGCAATGACGCCTACTGCTATGCAGGCCACGGAGAGAATGATATATTTTATAAGGTCGCCGATTACAATGCTATGCATTCCTCCGATTACAGAATAAAAAGTTGCAAACAGTGTAAATACAATACCGTAAATGTGGGGTACATATTCAGCGGATACATGGAATGGAAAATAAGGCTGAACAGAACTCCAGGGGATAAAAATTTCCATGAATTTTCCAAGTCCTACAAATCCATAGGCCAGGAAACCAAAACATCCAAGTAATGCGAAAATCACCACACTGATATGCGATGCATTTACTTTTTTGTCAGATCCAAAGCGGGTCGCCAGCCATTCTGCTCCCGTTGTCGCATTGGATCTGCGCAACCATTTGGATAAATACATCATGAGAAATAC
>DATHNR010000408.1:0-2985 GCA_035485835.1 Puia sp. | reverse complement strand
TCATGTGCGTGCCATGAATGATGAAAGTTTGCGAACTGTGATTGAAGAAGCGCTGGGCAGGAACCTGGGAAAAGAGGCGCTCATCATTGACACAAGATTTAATGGAGGCGGAAATATTCATGAACCATTATCAGATTTTCTGAATGGGAAAAAATATATTGATATTATACCGCACGGCCAATACGTGGGCTCGGAGCCCTATGATAAATGGACAAAACCTTCCATCGTCCTTATCGGCGAAGCAAATTATTCTGACGCACATCTTTTCCCGCTTGCATATAAATTAAAGGGTGTGGGAAAAACGGTGGGCATGCCGATAGCCGGCACAGGAACATTTGTATGGTGGGAAGTTCAGATAGATCCAACACTAGTATTTGGAATGCCAATGGGTGGCTGGAGAACACTCGACGGTGTTTTTGCAGAGAACCATCAGATGGAACCAGATATCAAGGTGCGACTTGATTTTGATGTGATGACAAACGGGCGCGACCAGCAAATTGAAGCAGCAGTTAAAGAATTACTTAAAAAATAGTCGCATCATTTGTCATCCTGAATAGTATAAAGTACATATCCTTTTAACTGGTAAGTGGACAGAACGATGTTTGCACTAAATGCAGTTTTAACTTCCGGAATCATATCTTCCGGTGGGATATTAAAAAACAGTTCTGCCTGTCCGCAAGCCATTAAACGCGTGTGCAGGTTTAAGAACTGCCTGAGGATATCCAGGTTAGGGTTATCGGTTTTGAATTTTTTCTGATAAACCTCATTTTTCAGATAAACATTCATAGCGCTTCCATGTATGATAATTGCCAGTTCCAGGTTTTCTTTCGGAACACCGGCAGCAATATGAAGATTGATGATCCTGCCGATTTCAGCAAGCCCATCATTGATATGTTTCAGGCTGAAGCTGTCCTTGGACCAAATGATCATATTGAATAATAATTTGTATTTCATGGAAGGATCCGGCTTTTCGTCGACCTGATTAACCGGATAGACGGCAGACCATTCACTATTTTTGATAAGTGGTAAAGTGCCGGTACTTTTTATTTTTTCCCATCGCAGACTGTCTTTAACTTTCTTAATAATACTGTCCCTGATTTTTAAGGAATAGTTGGCCGACATCACCCTTATAAGACTGTCAGAGATTTTGGTAGCCAGGCTGTCACTTTTATTTGTTATTTGCGCATTTGCGGATACTGTTACCAGTAATAAATAAATAGATGCGGCAATGAATGATTTCATATGAAGGTTCTAGATGTTGTTACACAAGATATAATTTATATTGTGTACCGGTTAAAACTGTCTGACATAATTAAGGTTTAAATTAATATATAATAACAAGTATGAGAATATCCAAAATGTTATTGCTGTTGCAGATTCTGGGTTTAACAAGATTAGAAGCGCAAATTGATGCCGGCCTATTCCGTTACCCGGATGTATCGAAGACACAGATCGTTTTTTCTTATGCAAATGATCTTTGGCTTGTATCGAAAGAAGGGGGCGAGGCCGTTAAAATCAGTTCCCCGCCTGGTGTGGAATCATACCCTAAGTTTTCGCCCGACGGGAAAACGATTGCATTTACCGGAAACTATGACGGTAACAGGGATGTGTATACGCTTCCCGTTATGGGTGGTGTTCCGGTGCGTCTGACAGAACATGGATACCAGGACAGGGTCGTGGACTGGACGCCGGATGGAAAGAATGTTTTGTTTGCATCTATTCGTGAAAGTGGTAAAGCAAGGTTTAACCAATTTTATACAATTTCTTCTGTAGGAGGGGCTGCATCTAAATTACCATTGGCTTACGCTGAATTCGGGTCCTACTCTCCTGACGGGAGCCAGATGGCCCTTACGTTCCGTACGCAGGCCGGCCGGAACTGGAAACGATACCGCGGAGGATGGAAGGCAGATATTTATATTTTCAATTTTACCACCCTTAGTTCAGAAGATATTTCAGCAAATGAAGCAGCCGGAGACGAATTCCCCATGTGGAGCGGCAATTATATTTATTTTCTCTCTGATCGCGGCACCGATCTGCGAATGAACCTGTGGCGGTATAACCTCGGTACGAAGGCTTTTGAACAGCTGACGCATTTTACGGACTATGATGTTCTTTTTCCTTCACTCGGACCTGATGATATTGTATTTGAAGCCGGGGGTAAATTATATCTCTTTCAATTAGGCTCTCAGCAAATTAAAGAAGTTAAAATCTCGGTTGTAACAGACGAAACCGCACTTAAACCAAAACTTGTAAGTGCCGATAAATATATCCAGCACAATTTTATCAGCCCCGATGGTAACCGTGTGTTGATAGAAGCCCGGGGAGAAATATTTTCTGTACCTGCAGAAAATGGTTATATCAAAAACCTTACACAGACTTCCGGTATCGCTGAGCGTTATCCTTGCTGGTCTCCCAATGGAAAAACTATTGCTTTCTGGAGCGACCGTTCGGGCGAGTACGAACTTTATATCTCCGATGGAGATGATTTAAAAAATGCAAAAAAACTTAGTTCATATGGGGCAGGCTTCAGATATAATTTATTCTGGTCGCCCGACAGCAAAAAAATCGCTTTTATTGATAAAGCCATGCGTATCTGGATTTATGACATTGCAAGCGGGAAAACTATTGAAGTAGATAAAGCTCTTCGTTATACGGAAGGGAACCTTGAAAGTTTTTCCTGCAGCTGGTCGTCGGACAGTCGCTGGCTTACGTACGCCCGCGATATGGGGAACTATCACAGTGCTGTTTTCCTGTTTGATTTTCAGAACAAGTCACTCCGTCAGGTCACGGATGGATATTATGATTGCAGTAGTCCTGTATTTGATCCTGAAGGAAAGTATATTTATCTCCTTACGAGCCAGTCATTCAATCCTTCCTACAGTGATATTGACAATTCATTTATCTACGCCAATGCCGGCCAGGTCGCTGCGATCAGCTTATTGAAGAAAACAGCTTCTATTTTATATCCAAAAAATGATACTGTTG
>DATHNR010000407.1:0-6060 GCA_035485835.1 Puia sp. | reverse complement strand
TGTTCCCCTACTGATAAGCCTTCTGAAATATAAGCACGATCACCAACTGTATTCAATACCTGAACAGGCCGAATCGTAATATCTGATGGGGATTTATAAACCAGTACATAATATTGACTGTGATCGAAGATCAAAGTCCGTGCAGGAATACTCAGCATTTTTTTATTGTCGGAGGTATTCACTACTACGCTGGCAAACATTTCCGGTTTAAGAAGGTACCCCGGATTCGCAAGTACAATCCTCAACTTCATTACTTTGTTCGAAGGATCCAATACATTCATAACCTTATCAATTTTTCCCCGAAAGACTTTTCCCGGGTAAGATAAAGTCGTAATATTCACACTGTCGCCCATTTTTACGAACGAGATATTGGATTCATAAACATTCGCCATGACCCAGACATTCTTCAAATCTGAAATGGTAAAAAGACCGGTTGCATTATCAGAACGGATCATCATGTTATTGTTTACCGATCTGTCCACTACAAAGCCATCTATAGGTGATTTGACTGTGTATTCGCCGGTCATACTTCCGCCATTGAGATTTAATACACGTTTTGCTTTTTCAAATGCAGAAACTGCCTGGTTGTATGCTTCCTGTGCCGCCACCTGATCACGCTGTGAAGCCAGGCCACTCTTATACATATCATCGGTTGCATCCATGGTTTTTTTTGCAAGATCCACATTGGATTTAGCCGTGATATAGTCGTTGCTGAAACCAGCCATGTCAGAACTTTTAATTACCGCCAGCACCTGATCTTTTTTTACATAATCACCTGTCATTACTTTGATATCAGCAACCTGGCCGCTTATCAAAGGATAAATTTTAATAACATTGTCTTCATTGAAATCCACTTTGCCGGTAAGAGTCAGCGTATTCAATACGCGCGAATTGCTAACGGTGTCAATTTCAATTGTCTTTAAAAGGGAATCGGGCATGGTATATCCCTTTTTTTCTTCTGATGGTGCTGAATTGTCCTTGCAGGAATAAAATCCCAGGGCAATTAGTGAAACCACAACGAGGTTAAATCTATACTGAGCTTGCATAAATTTCGGTAAGAGATTAAGGTTGAAAGAATTCGGTACCTGTATAATAATTGATATCTTCAAATGCCTGAATCCTATTATATTTAATAGAATTTATCTGCAGGATATTTTGCTTATAAGAATCGTAAAAGTCAAGAAATTCGAGAAGTCCGATATTCCTTTTTTGATAATTAATCAAGACTTCGTGCATCAGACGTTGAAAGTCATTTGAAAAACCGGGATCGATGCTTTGGTATAATTTATTTTCAGAATATGCTTTTTGAAGGGAGCGTGAAACATTCTCCGCTACAGTTGCTTCAGTACTTTTTTGCAAGGCATCTGTATTTTCAATTAGCGCTTTTGCCGACTTGATATTTCCCTGGTTCCGGTTGAAGAAAGGCAGGTCCATCGAAACACCAATGGAATTATAATACAAAGCATAACTTCCCTGTTTATCATAACTGGCCGAAGCAGTAAGGTCTGGAACCGCCAAAGCTTTCTGATAACTATAATTCAGTTTATTGATGTCTAAGTTTTTTCTGGCAATCAGGAGATCTGTCCGGTTTTTATATGCAGAATCAATAAGAGTATTAAGTGTAAATTTTTCCGGATCGAGACTTTTAATAGCATTTGAATCCGCAAGGGGTTCAATATATGCAGTTGGCTTTGCTTGCAAAACAAGTCTAAGTTCACTTTCAATATCATTAATCTGATTAATCAGGTCATTATATTCACTTTGAAATGAATATAACTGTGCCTTAATCCGTATGACTTCTTTTTCAGAAATGTAGCCCTTACCTTCCTGTTGTGCAAAAGCATTGACGATTTGCATTAAGGCCCTGATCTCTACTTCATATACTTTTCCGGATTCCTGCAGATAATAGATATTGAAGAAATCAGTTCGAAGTGTATATTTTAGAGTTCTGAGAAGATCAAAAAACTGGTACTCAGAAAGGATTGCATTTGCTTCTGCCAGTTTGATTTGTTTGTTTCTTTTTCCAGCCAGTAAAATCAACTGGGATAAGGAAGCAGCATTTTCACTATTTACAAAAAAAGTGGAATGCGATGGATTTCCCTGAGGATCATTTAAAGGAATTACAGGACCATGGTCAATAGATAAATTTGGATTGGGCCAGAGCTTCGCCTGAATAACTAATGCTTTCTGTGCATCAATATTATATTTCTGTGCTAACAGCGTATAATTTCCGGTTATAAACAAACGCTCAGCACTATCCAGGTTAATTCTTAATGTATCAGAATGAACCTGGCCTGAAACTAAATTTATCCAAAGGGTAGAAAAAACGAGAGCCAGAGTTTTTAGTGACATGTCAATTTTATGTAATATAGACAGTTGCTACGCCTGTTAATGTACAGAAGCATTTAAACGGAATCCCATACCATGTATTGTTTCAATTTGCACCGAAGCATCCTCTTTAAAATATTTCCTCAGTTTTGTAATAAAAACGTCCATGCTTCTGCCCAAAAAATAATCGTCTTTCCCCCAAACATTTAATAAAACTTCTTCTCTTTTCAGAATCCTGTTTGGATGTTCGCATAAGAATAAAAGTAGTTCCGCTTCCTTCTGCGTCATGTTGAATGCTGTTCCGCCGACTGACAATTTGAGATCTTTAAAAGAAAATTTCATTTTTCCGATCTGAAAGTTTAACATTTTCTCGGAATACATTTTTTTTGTTCTTCGTAAAAATACATCGATTCTTAAGAGAAGTTCCTGCATGCTGAAGGGTTTAACGATATAATCATCTGCTCCGCACTCAAAACCATGTATACGATCTTCCTCCAGTGATTTAGCAGTAATCAGCAGAATGGGAATCTGATCCGTTTGCTGACGTATTTTTTTAGCTACTGCAAACCCGTCTTTATTGGGCATCATTACGTCAAGCAGGCAAATGTCGAAACTCTCCTTACTGAATTTATCTATTGCTGCCTGCCCATCGGCGCAGAGTACTACATCATAACCCGCATCTGCAAGATTATCCTTGATTACATAGCCTAAAGAAAGGTCGTCTTCGGCAAGTAGCACTTTTGATTTTGTATTCATTTGAATATTGCTTGATTAAATAAATCTTTAAAATGGTATTAGTAAACGAAATTCAGTTCCTATTCCAGGTAAACTGTTCACGCGGATTTTCCCATCGTGGCCGTCGATGATCCTCTTCACAAAATTCAATCCCAGGCCAAATCCTTTTACATCATGCACATTTCCCGTAGGAACACGATAAAATTTCTTGAAAATATTTTTAAGATATTTTTTTTCTATGCCGATACCATTATCCTTTACAGATATAAAATAATCTGATTCGTCTTTGCCTGTTTCCACTATGATGTGTGGTGAAATGGAATACTTCAATGCATTTTCCAATATATTGATAATAGCCAGTTCAAGATGTCCTTCATCAGCCTGAATATTGGTTTCGTAATTGTCAACTTTCAGCTCAACAAGTGCCTGTTTCTGTTCTATCAGAGGCTGTAGTTTATTCAGCGCCTGTTCGATCAGCTTTGCAGGTTGAACATTTTCTTTATCAAGCGGAAATTTTTTATTTTCTGCTGAAGCGGATTTCAAAAGTTTTTCAACCTGGTTCTGCAGATGGGTTGTTTGATTTTGAATTATAGAGGCATATCTTTTTAGTCGTTCCGGTTTTTGGCTGATATCGTTTTGTGCAAGTACATCGGAAGCTATTTTAATAACAGCTAGTGGCGTCTTAAATTCATGTGTAAAATTATTTACGAAATCTTTTTGCACTTCTGCCAGGAATTTTTGTCGGTAAAAGTAAAAAAGACTTGTGGCAAGTCCGATCAGTGCAAGAGAAAGAGCTACACTGCTTATGATCCAGAAATTCATTTCACCCAGTATATATTGGGAACGGTGAGGAAAATAAAGGAGTATATGATCATACTCACCTGTAAAGACCGGCAATCCCTGAGCGGTGGTAATATTGAAACCCGAAGCAGCCGTTGGAATATAATCCTCATAAACATATTTTTTCTGGGTACTGCTGTAGGCTCCCAGTTTAACGTCAGTTAGCACGTCAAAATCCCCGAATTCCTTGCGGATATAGAAAGTAAGAGAATCTTGTTCAGGAATGGTGTCTGCCTTAAACAAATAGTAGTCATCAGCCGGATTGTGAATTAATTGTTGAAGACTTTGTGCCGGATTATCATTCATTTCAAGGTCTTCGAAAACCCCTCTGAGACTCTTTACAACATTTGTATTGAATTGTTTTTGTTCAAATGAATAAACCTTTGTTAGCCAGTACAACTGTACGACAACAATTAGTCCAATTAACACAGTGGCTGATAGTACCAGCCATTTCAAAATGGAGGATTTCATGAACCAAAAAAATTGAAACGCAAAATTGAGATAGTTTCTGTCCTATAAAATTACAAAAATGGTTAAACAGCAGTTAAAGAGTTGAATTTCAATCTAAAGGGTGGAATTTGGGGTAACAAATTTTGGGTAATTCTCACTATTTTTATAAATTAGCCCAACCAAAATTACTTCTGAATGAAAAAATTGTTGCTGGTCATTGTTTTACTAATCAGTTTTAATGTTTATTCCCGTGCGCAGGCCACTCCTCAACAAACTACCCCGGCTAAAACCAAAGCTAAGAAACCTTCCGGCACTTCTACAACCGGCAAACCGGCTACAACTACTACAACTGGAAAACCTGCTTCAACGACCAAATCAACAACGGCAGGTCCGACAAAAAAAGATGGAACTGCAGATATGCGCTACAAGTCAAACAAAAATGCAGCAAAGGCTGCCCCAGCTACTGTGCATACCAAAAAGGACGGAACACCTGATAAACGCTATAAGGAAAACAAATAGTAAAAAATAAATCTGTAAACATATGAAAGCTATATCCATTTTAGCAGGCTTACTGATTATATCAGTGATGACCTTTGCAGCCCCTCATGCTCCGATGCATCATAATCATCATCCTTATCACCATTACTACAGGCATCATAGTTACAGGCATTACCATCACGGCTCCTATCATCGTCATTACAATAATTATCGTCACAATCACCACCATTATCAGGGACGGCATGGTCACCGCGCACCACACGCAAGATCACACAATGCTGTTTAAGGTATAAAGATCGATATCTGGGCTTAAGATATATTACCAAATAATCAAAGGTCTTGCAACGTTATAGATGCAAAGGCTCTATTATTATGTTCCCCATGGCATAGGAATTGCCCTGATATGATTATGAAACCAACATTGCGTCAGAATCCCGTACTTAATTTAAAGTTAATTTCAATTTTAACCTGTCTGATTTTCTGTTCTCTTTTTGCATTAAGTCAGCCTCGTCCACCCTCACCTCCGATTCATCACCCGCACGGTCATTATTATCACGGTCACTATTATCGTGGTCATCATCATTATTACCACCATAATTATCATCGGGTATATCACCATACAGGTTATTATCACAGAGTTCCTCCGCATCCACCTCATCCTCCTTTACCACCGCACCCTCCTTTGCCGCCGCATCCATAATATTGTAATTTCTTTTTTAAATAAAATACCCCTCTGACATATCGGAGGGGTATTTTATTTAAATAATTGGAAAATTTATTTTGCCGGAATCGCTTTCTTTCTAATGACGGGTGTAATGCTGGTATCCGCTGCCCCCAGTGGTCTTTTCCTTGCCATATCGATTAGGATTGGAGCAGCAACAAATATGGAAGAATATGTGCCGGTAATAACACCAATTAGCATAGCAAAGGCAAATCCCTTGGTAACTTCTCCGCCGACCAGGAACAGAATCAGAATAGTCAGAAAGACAGTTAGTGAGGTCATGACCGTTCTGGGGAGGGTTTCATTTACCGCCTTATTGATAATCTCTGCTTTCGTTTTGCCACGCAGGATGCGACTGTCTTCCCTAATTCTGTCAAATACGATTACAGTATCGTTCATGGAGAACCCGATTACAGTCAGGATGGCTGCAATAAAATGCTGGTCTATTTCCAACGGGAACGGAACTACAGACGGAAGAAATGAAAACA
>DATHNR010000406.1:0-2211 GCA_035485835.1 Puia sp. | reverse complement strand
TGGCGCCAAGTTTCGATTTATTCGGTGTTCCGTCTGCAGCAATGACAGCTGTATCCAGGCCCACCTGATCAGAAACTTCAAAGCCTTTTAGTTTTGCAGCGATCGTGGTATTTACATTTTCAACAGCTTTCAAAACACCCTTCCCCTGGTAAATTTTTTTGTCACCGTCACGCAGTTCAACAGCTTCATGGATGCCGGTACTCGCGCCACTGGGAACGGCTGCTCTTCCCATGAATCCCGCTTCTGTATGTATATCTACTTCAACAGTTGGATTTCCCCTGCTGTCTAAAATTTGTCTCGCAAAAATCTTTTTAATACTACTCATGAATGATGGTTTTTGTAAGTCCTCTGAAAATATCTTCCAGGCTCCTGTTTTCCGACTGCAAAGAAACAATGTTCCAATTATTTTGCAAAGAGAGTGAGAGCAATTGTTTTTTTAATAATTCAGGATCTCCGGCTTCGAGTTCCCATTCAAAATCACTTGTTTTACGAATACCTCTGAGCTCATCAAGGCCCTGCCAGTCTTCAGCCGTTACGCTTTCCTTCAAAACGACTTTAATGAATTTACCTGTTTGTTCCTGTCGGAGCTCGCCCAGGTTATTGTCCGCAATAATTTTACCCTGATGAATGATAATAACGCGATCACAGATGGCTTCCACTTCCTGGAGGATATGTGTGGAAAAAAGAACCGTACGATTTTTACCATAATTTTTGATCACGTCGCGGATCTCCACGATCTGGTTTGGATCGAGGCCGGTGGTGGGTTCATCGAGTATCAATACTTCTGGTGAATGAATGAGGGCAGCAGCGAGTCCCACACGTTGTTTATATCCTTTTGAAAGCTGGGATATTTTTTTACCTGCTTCCGGACGCAGTCCCACCTGGTCGATCGTTGCATTGATTTTTTCCTTCTTTGCGGGCAGTTGGTGAATGTCTGCGATGAACGACAGGTATTCGCGGATATACATATCTCCGTAAAGCGGATTGGATTCAGGGAGGTAGCCGGTAATTTTTTTTGTCTGAACAGGAAAAGCATTTACATCAATCCCATTCAGAAATGCATGTCCCCCGCTGGGTTTCAGACATCCCGTAAGAATTTTCATGGTGGTGGATTTGCCGGCGCCATTCGGCCCAAGGAAACCTACAATTTCACCGCGACTTACCGAAAATGAAATCTGGTCGATTGCCTTTTGTTCACCATAAATTCTCGTGAGATCCTTTACTTCTATGGACATTATGAAAGCTTAAAGCTTAAGGCGTAAAGCCTAAGGCCTGCGAATTTACGGATAATGTGGCAAGTGTGGAATTGTAGGTAATGAAAAATGTGGGAGTTAAATGGGGAAATGATAATGAGAAAAAATAGGGCTTAAAGGTTCGAAGGAAAAGAAAAATAAATCCCTTATTTACAAATTATCATTTCCCCATTTAATTTCCACATTTTTCACTTTCTGCATATACACATTGGCATATTATTTATTTGTGAATCAGGCTTTCTACTGCTTTTTCCATTTGCATACTGCGCGATCCTTTTACAAGGAATATCGTATTATTAAAATTCCTGGATGACAGCCATTTGCCGGCTTCTTCTGAATTCTTAAAACTTTTGTAAGGATGTTTGATTTTTAAAAAATCGCCACCTACAAGAACTACATCATTCCATTTATCAGTACCGATCTGATGAAGGATCTGTTCGTGTTCTGTGATGCTTTCATTACCCAGTTCAGCCATGGCTCCAAGCAGTAATATTTTATCAGTACCGGGGAAACGAACGAAGTTTTCAATAGCAAGCTTCATGCTGGAAGGATTGGCATTATATGCGTCAAGCAATATAGTGTTGCTTCCTGCTTTGATCAGCTGCGAGCGACTGTTGGAAGGCTCATAACTTTCAATACCGTTTTTTATGGCACCTGGTTCCACATTAAAATAATTTCCCACACAAACAGCCGCAAGCACATTTGGCAAATTATAGTCACCTGTCAGCATGGTCTGTATGGTTCCTGAAGGCTTGCCTTTTGTAATGCTGACACATAAATAGGGTGTTAATCTTTCTGTTATACCCGTTATATCAGCATGCGCAGTTCCATATGAAATAATATTTTTTATATCGCTGCTCATCTTTCTGAGATAGTCATAATCCCACAATACGAAGACTGTACCATCATGCAAACGGAGATAATCATAGAGCTCCCCTTTTCCTTTTTTAACGCCCTC
>DATHNR010000405.1:0-5559 GCA_035485835.1 Puia sp. | reverse complement strand
AAAACGGAAGATTCGGGACCCCAGCCATTTTCCGCATAATCCGTAGAGGATATGCGCAGAAACAAGGGAAGTTTTTCAGGCCAAACCGTACGAATATCAGATACAATTTCTTTTATCAAACGAATCCTGTTTTCAAAAATTCCACCATATTCATCTATACGAAGATTGCTTAAAGGAGATAGAAAACTATTGATCAGATAACCATGTGCGCCATGAATTTCCAATACTTCAAATCCTGCTTCCGACGCACGTCTTGCTGCTGATTTAAAATCTTCGCGAAGACTGATTATATCAGACTTTGACATACTTTCCGGGACCGGATCTGTTTCGCGAAAAGGAATCGGGGAAGGAGCCTGAGTAATCCATCCGCCTTCTGAAACAGCCAATATTTTTCCACCTTTCCAGGGAGATGTAGTGCTGGCTTTTCTACCAGCATGGGCAAGTTGAATTCCTGGAACAGATCCTTGTTTTTTAATAAACCCTGTAATTCTTTTCAAAACTTCGATCTGATCATCTTTCCAAAGGCCCATATCATCAGGTGAAATGCGTCCTCTTGGAGAAACAGCTGTAGCTTCCTGAATAACCAGTGCGGCACCCCCAACTGCGCGGCTGCCCAGATGAACCAGGTGCCAGTCATTTGCAAATCCATCTACTGATGAATACTGACACATGGGAGATATTGCGACGCGGTTTTTAAAATGGATACTTCTGATTTCCAAAGGGTCAAATAACATATTGAATATTAATTATTTTTTCAAATCGAGAAAGACATTTCCTAGACAATGAATCAAATCAGTTGCAAGCATAGCTTCTTCAGAAAAAAGACTGGCAGCGATATCGCCGGCATATCCATGAAGGAAAACTCCAAAAACTGCAGCTGAAATCGGAGCATATGATTGAGCAAGTAGTGCCGTGATGATTCCTGTGAGTGCATCTCCGCTACCACCCTTTGCCATACCGGCATTTCCGGTCGTATTAAAAGAAATACTGCCGTCCGGACCAAAAACTCCAGTGAAATGACCTTTCAACACGATGATAATTTTATGCTGTATGGCTATTTTATTTGCCTTCTCAAATCTTAGAATATCATTACTGCTATTCCCGAATAACCGGTCGAATTCTTTTGGATGCGGTGTAATGATTGTATTGGGATTTAGCTCAGATAAAAGTTCGGTGTGTTTACTGATAATATTTAATGCATCCGCGTCGAGAACAAGGGGTTGATGAAAAGATTTTATAAACTTTTTTACCATAGCAGAAGTTTCGTCGCCAGTACCTATTCCAGGGCCAAGGCCGGCTGACTGAAATAATTCAGAATGGAGAGGGAAACCTGTTAACTGAAATTCTCCTTCACCAATGCTTACCATGGCTTCCGGAACGGAAGTCTGCATAATTTCATATCCACATGAAGGGAGATGGGTTGTAATTAAACCGGCCCCGCCAGCTAAACACGCTCTTGCCGCAAGTACTGCAGCACCCATTTTTCCATAGCTTCCTGCAAGGATTAAAGCATGACCAAAATTTCCTTTATTGGCAAAAGGATCCCTCGGCCTATAAAGAGCTATTGCAGTTTTTCTGTCAAAAATTAAATAGGAGGAATTAAACCCGGCTAAATAAGATTCAAGTTGTTTCATTCTTGCAAAGGTAAGAAAAGGCCTTTAGCGTTTTTCTCCGCCTCTTCCTTCCGGATCATTTTCCGGTTCGTCATAATTTTCGCGGGACTGTTGATAGTTTCCAAATACGTCGCAGAGTTTTTTGGCTGCATAGACCCTTCTGTTATCGTTATTGCAGAGGGCGATGATTGTTGCATTTTCTTCCATCATTCGGATGAATACTGTCCGGTTACCATGCCACCAGCCATTATGGTAAATTAGTTTTTTACCATCAGGATATACAATCATCCGCCAGCCAAAACCATAATTCCGTTTGCCTCGTTTTTCAAGGCTGTATGGAGCATAGGCACTATCGAGTGTAGATTGTTTGAACATTATGCCCCCACGAAGAGCAGCATCCCATTTAAGCATGTCATCAGGAGTACTATAAACATTTTTATCTCCATAAACCATATCAAGGTATTCCATGGGATACATTCTACCATTCATTTTATAGGAATGTGTAGCGATTGCAGTATCCTTAATTGAATATACATAGGTGTCCTGCATTTGCAGTGGCAGGAAAAAAGTTTTACTGAGGTATTCATCATATGTTTCACCTGAAACTTTTTCGATGATCAGGGCAAGAAAAGCATAGTTGGTATTGGAATATTCGAAATGATGACCTGCAGCTGTATATATCACTTCAGTGTGATGTTTGGTTATATATGCTAACAAATCAGCGTTCGTCAGATATTTTCTTTTATCCCAACCGGACTGATCCATAAAATGAACATAATTCCTTAATCCGCTTCGCTGACTCAAAAGATTTTTAATGGTGATTCCTGATGGAAAGCCAGTCAGGTACTTTGATATATCATCATGAATGTCGAGTTTGCCTTCTTCCCACAATTTCAAAATTGCCATTGCAGTAAAGGTCTTGGAAACAGATGCCAGATGAAAAGCCGTATGGGAATTAATGCTGTCTGTATGCCTTCTGGGGTCTTTAAAGCCACTGTATCTCTCATACACTATAATTCCTTTATGAGCCACAACAAGTCCCCCATTAAATCCATGGGAAAACAGTGAGTCAAAAAAATGTCGGGACGTATTACTGTAAAGTTTAAATTCCCCTGGATTCAGAGATTTCGGGCGTGTAATTGCCTGAGCCAGGAGCGTTGTATCCTGCACTTTCACAATTGGCTTAACAGCAGGGCTTTGTCCGCAACAAACCAGGAAAGAGGCAGCCAATAAAGCGCAGCAAATGGTTTTCAACAGGTATTTATTTTTCGGTTAAGAGGTGCAAAATTAAAATATTATACTGTTCAAGGCTCAGGAGACGAGTTTTGTTTTTCCGTTTCCTTTTTTAGGGGCAATTTTGCCACTCCTTTAAAGCAAATAACGCAAAAACAGCATAGAGATTATGGCCGATAAAAAAATAACAAGTTATCCGAAAGAAAAAGTGAATATTCTGTTTCTTGAAAACATCAGCGATGCAGCAGTGAAGCGGTTTTCGGGGGCTGGTTACACATCTGTTAAGAAGTTGACAAAAGCCCTGTCTGAAACCGATCTGTTAAAAGAAATAGAAGACGTTCATCTGCTGGGCATCCGTTCAAAAACCCAGATTACTGAAAAAGTATTGCGGGCTGCAAAAAAATTGCAGGCAATTGGCTGTTTTTGTATAGGTGTTAACCAGGTTGATCTCAAGAATGCCACTAAAAACGGGATCGCTGTTTTTAATGCTCCATATTCCAATACCCGTTCAGTTGCTGAACTCGTGATCGGAGCATCCATCATGCTGATTCGCAGGATACCGGATAAAAGCAAATCTGCTCATGATGGGATCTGGATGAAGGAATCAAAGGGCAGCTATGAACTTCGTGGAAAGACCATGGGGATTATCGGTTATGGAAATATCGGAACACAGGTCAGTGTTCTTGCTGAAGCCATGGGTATGAGAGTGATTTTTTATGATATCGATACGAAATTACCGCTCGGAAATGCAATGGCTAAAAATTCAATTAAAGAACTGGTTTCTGTATCCGATATCGTGACCATACACGTACCCGATACAGACCAGACCCGTATGATGATCAATAAAAACGTCTTAAAACAATTCAAGAAAGGGGCCATTTTACTCAATTATGCAAGAGGTGAGGTGGTTGACCTTGAAGCTTTGTCCAAGGCGTTGAAAGAAGGACTTCTGTCTGGTGCCGGTGTGGATGTATATCCTCAGGAGCCGGAGAAAAATGGGGACAAATTCGACACTCCACTTCAGGGTCTTTCCAATGTATTGCTTACGCCACATATTGGTGGTTCTACAGAAGAAGCACAGGAAAATATTGGAGATGATGTAAGTAATAAACTATTTCAATATCTTGAAATGGGTATTTCCACAGGTTCACATACAATTCCTGAACTTAGCTTACCTCAGCATCCCGATACGCACAGAATTCTTCATATACATTATAATGTTCCCGGTGTTTTATCTGAAATCAATACCAGGCTTTCCAGCCATCACATAAATATTCTGGCACAGTATCTGAAAACAAATGATTTTATCGGGTACGTTGTTCTTGACGTTGACAAGAATCTCTCTGCGCAGGCAATTGGATTGTTGAAGGAAGTGAAGAATACGATTAAGACGAGACTGCTTTATTAATGTGAGAGTGTGAGAGTGTGAGAGTCTGTTGTTAAGAGTTTTAAAGTTTAATATTCTCACACTCTCACACTCTCACACTCTCACACTCTCACACTCTCACACTACTTGGTGAGCCCCACCTGAGAGTACCCCTCCCTCGCTCTCATCGGTGCGCGGTCAATATAGACCTGCATATCTTTTGGCGCCCAGGTATTGAGTCCGTCAACATATCGGTTGAACATGCAAAAAGCTGCGGCAATTAAAACCGTGTCATGAATTTCACGATCCGTAGCACCGAGGTTTTTTGCTTCTTCAATTTGTTCCGGTCTTACATATCGTCCGCCTTTCTGAACACTCCCCGCGATTGAAAGCAGTGATTTTAGTTTGTCCGAAATATCGGCGGACAAAAAATCTTTCTTGATGCTGTCAATGAACTGCGTATCGCATTCGTAATAATGCTGTGCCATGGCACCGTGAACATTCTGACAAAAAAAACAATCATTCAGATAGGAGGTATAAGCGCCGATCATTTCCCTGTCACCACGACTCAAAGTATTATCATCGTCGTGCAATAAAACTTCTGCCAGTTCATTCAGGATCGTGCCGGTCTCGGGCCTGTAAATCATCGGTCCGCGTATGCCCGGCAAATCATTTTGCAAATCAATAAATGCCATTTTGTTTGTTTTAAATATGATAACCTTTTTGTCCCATTCTTTTTCCCATCTCTATATAAGCTTCTTCATTTGCGGGTGTGTAACTGGCGAGCCCGTCCACATACCTGTTGAACATGGAGAAGCTGGCTGCAATCAGAACCGTATCGTGGATGTCTGTATCATTGGCACCTGCCTGCCGCGCATATTCTATATCATCTGCAGTTACAGACTTACCATTGATTTGTACTTTGCCTGCGATCCACAGCAGGGCCTTCATCTTAGGTGAAAGGGAATCTGCCGTCTGATCTTTCAAAAGATCATCAACAACCTGTTTTTCTTCATCAAATAAAAACCTTGCGGCAGCAGCGTGACTGTTCATACAAAACATGCAGCTGTTGCGGTTTGAAACAAAAGCAGCGATCAATTCCCTTTCTCCAGAACTCAGCGGGGAAGGACCTCTTAATAAAACTTCCGCGAGATCACATAAGGGTTTGCCTGTTTCCGGACTGAACTTAAAAAGACTCCTGATTCCTGGTACACCTTCTTCTACTTGGATATAGGCCATTTTGTAAGCTTAACGCTTAAGGCGTAAGGCGTAAGGCTTAAAGCCGAAAGCCTAAGGCCCAAAGCTATTAGGAAATGAAAAAATTATTTAAGTGAATATTCCACATGT
>DATHNR010000404.1:0-5936 GCA_035485835.1 Puia sp. | reverse complement strand
CCACCTGCTGATATTCGGGTTTGCCGAAATTTGCAAGTGATCCGTCCTCGGGGTAAGGATTGTCAAAAAGACCCAAACGGAATTTCAGTGTTAGTATCCTGCGCACAGCATCATTGATGCGGCTCATTGGAACTTCATTTTTCCCAACGGCTTCTTTCAGCAAATCAAAAAACGAATAATCCATGGGCACCATACTCATGTCAACACCTGCATTAACCGCGAGTACAACAGCTTCTCTGGGTGTGCTGGCAACAAGGTGGCGTGTATGCAGACGAATGATATCTTCCCAGTCAGTAACGATGACTCCCTGGAATCCCATTTCTGTTCTTAAAACATCTGTGAGGAGATATTTACTTGCATGGACCGGAACTCCATTGATTTCTCCGGAATTGATCATAATGGTAGCTGCTCCTGCTTTAATGGCTTCACGAAACTGGGGCAGAAAATATTCCCTCAGTTCAATTTCAGGAATATAAGAAGGTGTCCGGTCCTTACCACTTCGCGCAGCGGAATAACCCAGGTAATGTTTCATACAGGCTGCGACGGCTGTGGGGTTCGATAGTCCATTGGCCTGGTATGCATGAACGGCAGCCGGACCCATAGTCTTACCGAGATATACATCTTCGCCATAAGTTTCCGGGAACCTAGACCAGAGAGGCTGACGTCCGCAATCCAGTACAGGCGCGAATTCCCAGCGAACTCCCGATGCGCGCATTTCATTGGCTGTAATATGAGCAGCCTGATCAACCAGGTCAGGATTACGCGTAGCAGCCATAGCAATATTTTGGGGGAAGAGGGTAGAATTGAGGGTATAGGTTTGCCCGTGCATACCATCGAGTCCGTATATGACCGGAATTTTCAATCTTGTTTTTTTTGCTTCATCCTGGATGGCTGTTTGTATTTCTCTCCATTTTTCTACAGGAAGTGCATGGGAGGTGGTATTTAAAATGGAACCTACTTTATAATCCACTACGGCATGCTTCAAAGCTTCGGGATCCAGTGACCCGTCTGTATTTGACCAGCTTCCCTTCGCGACCAGGGTAAGCGTAACCTGGGTCATCTGACCGATTTTTTCATCCAGTGTCATTTCACTGATCAGTTTATCTACTTTGCGGCCGATATCCGTCGTTTGTGCATGCAGGTTATAAGTAAGACTTAACAGAAAAATCAATGAGGTTGTCAATCGTTTGAATGGCATATACAGTTGTTTTTAGAAGGGACACTAAGTTAGCAGGATTCAGATAAACCGGGGATAGAATTATTCTCCCAGCACCAGTGTTTTATGCAGGCTCTTAAGGGTTCGGGTTGGATCGGAGCTGAGTCCCGGATGTACTTTGGAACATTGGAGCACCGTACTTCTCGTAGCCGTAAGCCAGCGAAAACGGGAACCCATATCCAATTTCCCGATCGGGCCGGCCTCATTGCCACCTTTACAAATATTGCAAAAAGCAGAAAGGTGTTTTTTTATTTCATCCATTTCAAGTCCTGGAGAAAGGGCAAAGAGTCTTTCTTCATTCAATGTAAAAATAGCATCCAGATAGGAAAGAGACTGACAATAGAGTATCACACCCACGTTCATGAATTCTTCCCTCTCCACTTGAGGAACTACACGGATTACGGCATATTCAAACGAGTGCTGCTCTTGCATTTTGCGCTTCTTTAATAAATATTTTAGAAGAAGCAAGTCGAATCTCCAGAAAACGGAGATACATATCTCTCGCTTCACTTACAGACTGACCCGTTTCCTTCAGCCATTCATCCGGAATCAAATGAACTATATCCTTCAGCTTACCGGACGTCAATATAGTTTGAAATTTTGCGTCCGTTTCATCCAGACCGGAAGCATAAGGCAATAGTACATGGTTTTTTATCTGTGAAAATGGTGTTTCTGCCTTTAACTCCCAGTTCCCGGGCGAATAGTGAAAATACAATGAAGCTCCGTGATCGATCAGCCAGATTTCTTTATTCCATACAAGCATATTGGTATTGTTGGAAGTCCGGTCGACATTGGTCAGAAAACTATCCAGCCAAACAATTGCAGAAGCAAGATATTCATTAACGGGAGTAACGAGGGGATCAAAACTGATGGCACCGGAAAGATAATGCAGGCCGAGGTTGAGTCCAACGCTCGCTTTAAGTAGGTCCTGTATTTCTTCATCAGGTTCCGTACGTCCGAATGAGGAGTCGAGTTGTGCAAAAACTATTTCGGGTACTCGCATGTTCAACGCACGGGCTATTTCACCACCAACCAGTTCAGCAATAAGGGATCTGGCACCCTGGCCTGCACCACGGAATTTCAGGACGTAGAGGAAATTGTCATCCGCTTCTGCGATGGCGGGCAGAGAGCCGCCTTCCCTGAGAGGCGTGATATATCTCGTAACACGTACTTGCCTTATTTCCTGTTGAATGGTTGTAAATTTTTATTTTTTCCTGATTACATTTACAAGATATAAAGCTATGGTGAAAAAAGGTTAAAGCCTAAGCCTAAGCCTAAAGCCTAAGGCCTAAAGCGTAACGCTGAACGCGTAACGCGTAACGCGTAACGCTGAACGCTGAACGCGTAACGCTGAACGCTGAACGCGTAACGCAAGAATTAAAAATTAATAATTAATAATTGAAAAGATTTCTTCCAGTTCTCCTGCTTTCAGTAATAACAAAAGTTGCGTTGCCCCAGGCCCAGTATGTTTCCTTCCGAATAGATTCGGCTGTGCGCGCAGCAATTGAAGCCCGACATATTCCGGGCCTGCAGATTGCCGTAGTAAAGTACGGTCTGGTTCTTAAAAAAGCGAACTATGGTTATTCGAATCTGGAAGATCGTGTACCCGTAACCGATAGTACCAGATTCTCCATCGCTTCCATGAGTAAAGCATTTACCTGTGCAGGAATTTTATTATTGATGGAAGATGGGAAACTCAACCTGGATGATTCTGTTGGAAAATATCTGGATTCACTGCCAGCGGGCTGGAGTGGTATAAGTTTGAAAATGCTGATGAATCATACTTCAGGATTATGGGATGATTGGGATCATAAAGATGATGTTTTCTTTTACACCCATGATACCGATAGTTCATTTCTTGCAGCATTTAAAACTGAGCCATTAAAATTTCGACCGGGGCAGGGATTCAGTTATAGTTGTGGTCCTTTTTTACTCGGACTGGTGATTGCCAAACTATCCGGGGAATCTTATCCTGATTTTATAAAACAGCGGATTTTTGATAAACTGGGCATGACGAATTCCTGTATCAATGATGCGGATAGCATTATTCCAAACCGTGCCGCAGGATATATCATGGAGGATCAGAAAATTGAGCATGGCCGGCAGATTTCTGCTGCAGCCCAGGCAAGAGGTGATGTAGGAGTGCTTACGACTCTTACTGATATGCTTAAATGGTATGCTGCGTTGCAGGATACTTCACTCCTCAGACAAAGCAGTATTGATTTGATGTTTTCTCCGGGGTTATTGAATGACAGCAGTAAGATTGCTTATGGTTTTGGATGGTTTCTCGGTCCTTACCGGGATCATGCACTGATCTCTCATACTGGCGCTTTCAGAACCGGGTTTAGTTCTGTGATGGATATGTATCCTGAAGATCATGTCGGTATTATTATTTTAAGCAATCTTCAGGGGGCACATACGAATCAACTGGCTAAAAATATTGTAGGATTGTTCAATCCGGATTATGCTGTTGCTTCGGAGATGCTTAGGGATTCGACGGATCCGGATTCGGTTCGTACCTTATTGCTCAAAAGTGATTTCACTGAATTAGGACTCAATATTGATACAACCCGGAAAATGATCAAAGCATTGCATGTCCCTTTTTACTTCGGGAATGATAACGAACTCGCCATGTTCCGGAATGTAACGGAATTTAATTTCATCAAAGCGATTAAACCTTCAAAACCAAAGGCGGATATTTTCGGTGATACGATACAGGGTATTTATCTGTACGAAGTAAAATGCAAGGACCAACCCACGCGTTATTTTGCATTTTTCCTTGATCCTACGGGGAAACTTGTTTATCTCGATCTGGAAGAATGAAAATTAATTGCAGAACGCGGAATTTACTATCGATCCCATTTGATGTAACAGTAATATTTTTTAATTCCCGCATGACTCTCCATTTTGAACAGAATCAGCCTTGATATAAATTATTATCTGCCCACCAAGATTAGCAATTCCCTTTGCTGACATGGTTGCAAATGCCCCTTTTTTAAGGTTTGCATAAGCAATAAGCGGTAGTGTTGGATTTTGAACAGTTGTGGTTCCTGCTGAATCCAGGTATGAAACTGAACTGATGGTTCCTCCTGCGCCCGATATTACTGCTTCGTACTGAACCTGCTGGTCTTTTGACAAGGGGTTGGTGATTGTAAATGATATTGAACAGGTCGTCATATTATTATTAGCAGGTGACTTCGTGCATGAAAATGGTACGGAAATAAACAGTAACAGGATGAATGTTTTCGCTTTCACTGGGAGCATGTTTTTTCAATTAGATTCACAAATATAAGTCGGGTATTTTGCTTTGAGAAGGACGATAGTATACTAACAAGTTCGCTGAGATTAGCTTCGCTGATCTTTCAGTTGGGTTTCGGCTTGGCTGAGATTAGCTTTGCTGATCTCTGGAGGGGGTGCTTACATGCGCCTTCCTTCCGCTTCGCGGAAGCCGGCTTTTTAATTCATTCGCTTCTGCAAGCAAGCTTGCATCGCTCATAAATTAAAAAGCCTTCCGGACTTTGTCCGGAAGGCGCATGTGCGGAAGAGGAGATTCGAACTCCCACGCCAGTTACGGCGCTACCACCTCAAAGTAGTGCGTCTACCAGTTTCGCCACCTCCGCAACCTGGACTTTAAAATGGACTGCAAAAATAGCTTTTCCCGGTTATAAATCCCAGTTCCAATTTTCAATCCTGTCAAAGGCTTGATCAATTTTTCCTGATGACAATTCGAAACGTAGTTCCCCTCCCTATATCTGATTGTTTTACAAATAATTCGCCCTTATGATAGGTTTCCATGATCCGCTTGGACAATGAAAGGCCCAGCCCCCAGCCACGTTTTTTTGTAGTAAAGCCCGGATCAAAAACACGGTGGATATTTCCGGGCGAAATTCCTTTTCCGGTATCACTTATATCAATGAACACCTGCTGCGGTTCATCCTTTATTTTAACCTCTATATTTCCTTTGCCCTCCATCGCATCCAAAGCATTTTTCAATAAATTTTCTATTACCCAGTCAAATAATGGCGGTGAGATATTTGCTTCGATATGTTCATGCCCGTCTTTGTCAAAATAAAACTGCACTTTAGACGTAGTGCGTCTTCTCATATAATCGAGCATTTGCTGTATCTGTATCACCAGGTCAGATTTTTCCAAATGTGGTATACTTCCGATTTTACTGAACCTGTCGGAAACTAATTTTAACCTGTCCACATCTTTTTGAAGTTCAGAAACTGTTTCCACGGAAATCCCTTCTTCTTTCAACATTTCAATCCAGCCCTGCAAAGAAGACAAGGGCGTACCCAGCTGATGGGCCGTCTCTTTGGCCATACCTGCCCATACCTGGTTTTGTGTTGCACGATTATGTGAAGTGATGGAATAGACAATAAAAAATATCAGAACTGCAACCAGCAGTAACTGAATGATCGGAAAATAACGTACCTCGTCGAGCAAAGCGGTATGTCCGTAGTAATAACGATTTGCCGTATAAGGTGAATCGCTCCATTTAATTTCCAGAGGAGAATTTTGTGAACGAAATATTTTAAGCTGTTTTGAAAGATAGGATTTGTCGTTTTCAATTTTCAGGGAATCCAGGTTAAAATAATTCGTAATACTGTCATTCTCATTTGTTTCAATGATGGGAATGGAATGTTGCTCATTTCGTATAAGGTTGGGCAGCGTAAGATCAGGATTTATTACTGCTTTACTTGCCGCCAGCCATTGT
>DATHNR010000403.1:0-3556 GCA_035485835.1 Puia sp. | reverse complement strand
AATATCATGGGTCTTAGTTTGAATATGCTGGGTGGAAATGCATTTATCTGGAAATTCAAGCACAATATAATTCATCACACTTATACAAATATCGATGGGATTGATGATGATATAGCCAAAAGTCCTGTCATGCGCCAGTGTGAATCGCAGAAATGGGTGAAGGCACATCGATTTCAACATTTATATGTCGTGGTATTATATGCTATTTCATCATTTGCCTGGGTTTCCATGATGGACTTCACAAAATATTTCAAACAAAAGATTCATAATACCAGTTTGCAGAAAATGAATATTTCAGAGCATATTATATTCTGGCTCAGTAAACTGATGTATATATTATTTTATGTGGCTATTCCTGTTCATTATGTTGGATGGGGAGCATGGGCAATTGGTTTTAGCTTTATGCATATTACTCTGGGATTAACACTGGCCCTGGTATTTCAGCTGGCACACGTAGTTGAACAAGCGGAATTTGTTTATGCACCTGGTATCGAACCGCAAAAAATTGAAGAAGAATGGGCCATTCATCAGCTTCGGACGACGGCTAATTTTGCACCACATAATAAATTAATCAGTTGGTTTGTAGGTGGATTAAATTTCCAGATCGAGCATCATCTCTTCCCCAAAGTAAGTCACGTGCATTACCCCGCGATCGCTCATATTGTAAGGAACGTTTGTAATGAACACAAGCTACGTTATAACGAATTCAAAACTATGGGCTCGGCCATTGTGTCCCATTTTCGAATGATGAAAACGCTCGGAATAAAACCTTCAAACGCTTAACGCATAACGCTTAACGCTTAAAGCCTAACGCTACTAGGCTCATCTGTTGTGGTTATCATTAATCTTACCATTTCTCCATTTTGTTCAGCAGTACCTGCGGCTATCAAATGATTCAAACGCCATAAAAGAAAGTTTTCATTCAGTTTTTCAGGCGATTTTACAATGAATTGATGTACAGTCCGCGATATCTTCTGAAACTGAGGTTGTAGAAAATGCAGCATTGCCTTGTCATAATAATCATCTTCTTTCTGTACAATCTTTTTACCTCCTTCAAGCAAACGCAGGTTTTTATTTTCAGAAACCAATCGTAACCATTCATCAGGATCAGTTTCGAACTCAGCCAAACTTACCGGGCGCGCAAGCTTTTTAGCTTTGATGTATTCACGCGCGGGTATCTCTGATAATGAAACGGGATAAAAAACATGACCTTTTTCATTAATAAACGGAAGATTATTTAAACTCAGAATAAAGATTCTTCCGGAAAATGATTTTAGCTGCGATATCAGCCAGTAATAACCGCAAACATCTTTGACATTCGGCGCAACCCAGATCCAAATCTGATCAAATTCTTCATCTTCCATCCGCTGAATAATTTTCGAGAGAATAGCGGAGTCAGCTTCTTCTTTTATTTCATGCGGACCTGCAATTTTCGCATCTGCCCGTATTGTATTCCACCAACTAATGCGCTCCTCACGACCCGTTTCATTGAATAAATCCTGAATGGGGCCTACAGAATAATCATCTCTGAACAGTATTGTTTCACCATCCAAAGTCATATCCAGGTCCATTGCATCATTTAAAAGTCCGGCCCCCGCAGGGTCAAAAACAATATGAAACATCCGTCTGCTTTTTTAATTTTGATTACTGCTCCAATACTCCCACACTCCCACACTCACATACTTTCTTTAATCAACATGATCAATTTCCATCCGCAGATTGCCGATAATGAAGTCCTGCCTCTGAGGTGTATTTTTCCCCATAAAATACTCCAGTAATTGCTGGATATGGGTTTCAGGCATAATCATGACCGGCTGAACACGCATATCACGACCGATAAAACGGGCAAATTCTTCCGGTGAAATTTCTCCAAGCCCTTTAAATCTGGTAATCTCCGGTTTACTGCCAAGTTTTTTTATAGCACTCTGTTTTTCTGTTTCATCATAACAATAAATCGTTTCCTGTTTATTCCGGACACGGAACAATGGTGTTTCCAGGATATAAACATGATTGTTTTTTACAAGGTCCGGGAAAAACTGAAGAAAAAATGTCATTAACAGTAAGCGGATATGCATTCCATCCACATCAGCATCTGTAGCAACCACAATATTATTATAGCGCAGTCCTTCAATGCCGTCTTCTACATTCAATGCATGCTGCAGAAGATTGAACTCTTCATTTTCGTATACAACTTTCTTTGTAAGTCCAAAACAGTTTAAGGGTTTACCGCGCAAACTGAATACTGCCTGGGTTTCCACGTTGCGAACTTTAGTAATCGAACCACTCGCGGAGTCCCCTTCAGTAATAAAAATGGTGGATTCTTTCTGTTTTTCAAGTATGAGGTTTTT
Organism: Puia sp.; assembly: GCA_035485835.1. Taxonomy (GTDB): domain Bacteria; phylum Bacteroidota; class Bacteroidia; order Chitinophagales; family Chitinophagaceae; genus Puia. Next base: position 1,208 of record DATHNR010000403.1, on the reverse strand, counting down.
GTCTTTACCTGAAGCCTCCTCATTATAATGTACCCGGCAATCCCTCAGTTTTTTATTGTGCAGGTTTGCTTTCTTTGCCCTTTCATTTGCCAGTTTGCGAATACCCGACAATTCCTTTCTCTCTTTTTCACTTTGTTCAATCCGTTTTTTCAGTGAATCAGCGATGGAAGAATTTTTATGCAGAAAATTATCAAGTTCACGTGCCAGAAAATCATGAATAAAGTTTTTCATGCTGGCTCCTCCTTCCTGCATAAACTGGCTGCCAAGTTTTGTTTTGGTTTGAGATTCAAATACCGGTTCAACGACACGGACCGAAACGGCCGCGGTTATACTTTGGCGGATATCGGCGGCTTCATAATCTTTTTTATAAAAATCGCGCACGACTTTCACAAAAGCTTCACGGAAAGCCTGCTGATGTGTTCCTCCCTGTGTCGTGTACTGGCCATTGACAAAACTGAAAATTTCTTCCCCATAATCATTATTATGAGTTATTGCTACTTCAATATCATCTCCTTTTAAATGGATGATCGGATAACATAATTCATCTTCATTGGTCTTTCGCTTCAGCAGGTCGAGCAATCCGTTCCTGGAAAGATATTTCTTACCATTGTAATTGATAACCAGTCCGGCATTCAGGTAACAATAATTCCAGAATTGATTATCCAGGTATTCATTGATGAAATGAAAATTCTTAAAAATATTTTCATCCGGAACAAATTCAACAAGGGTGCCATTGGGTTCCTCTGATTTTGTTTCTTTGAAATCCTTAACCAGGTTTCCTCTCGAGAATGAAGCCCGTTTTTCCTTGCCATCCCGGAAAGCAACAACAACAAATGATTGGCTGAGTGCGTTGACTGCCTTTGTTCCCACTCCATTCAGTCCGACTGCTTTTTGAAATGCTTTACTGTCGTATTTAGCGCCGGTATTGATCTTACTCACAACATCCACTACTTTCCCCAGAGGAATTCCTCTCCCAAAATCTCGGATGGTAACCAGCTTTTCTTCAATGACTACATCTATATGCTTTCCGTAGCCCATGGTGTATTCATCAATACAATTATCAACCACTTCTTTCACCAATACATAAATTCCATCGTCAGCACTGCTGCCATCTCCAAGTTTGCCGATATACATACCTGGCCTTAACCGGATATGTTCTTTCCAATCGAGGGAGCGGATGGATTCTTCGGTATATTCGAATAAATCTT
>DATHNR010000402.1:0-3546 GCA_035485835.1 Puia sp. | reverse complement strand
CGCGAGGTAACTTCTTTATTTTCAGTCCTTTAGGCCGTTGCAGGCCCCATGGTTATTTTGAGCCGTTAAAGAGAATTGAACTCTTGACCTCTTCCTTACCAAGGAAGTGCTCTACCACTGAGCTACAACGGCATTAACGCTATAGCTGCTAATTTCTCCATACCTGGATCTCTCAGATATGAAGCCCTGCCTGCTCCCGCAACCGTGGGATCCGGCAGGTAAGAGCGGAAGACGAGGTTCGAACCCGCGACCTACAGCTTGGAAGGCTGTCGCTCTACCAACTGAGCTACTTCCGCATAATACAAGTATGAAAGTATGGGAGTATGGGAGTATGGAAGTAGAATTTCACTTTCATATTCTCAACAGCCCTATTTCAACTCAAAGAACTTTTAGAATTAATAACTCACTACCACATTTTCATACTTTCACACTTGCGCGCTGAAAGCGTGCAATGTGGGCAAGGATGGATTCGAACCACCGAACTCCGAAGAGAACAGATTTACAGTCTGTTGTCGTTGGCCACTTGACTACTTGCCCGGTTTCACTTTTATCCCGCCTGACAAGAATGTCCCGTTCCGGAAATTGACTATTCTGCCAGCTGAGCCAGAGAAGGGAATCGAACCCCCGACCAGCTGATTACAAATCAGCTGCTCTACCATCTGAGCTACTCTGGCATTATTCTTTAACAATATGGGCCTGACCGTTTTACAAAGAACTAAAACTGACGGATTTATCCGCCTGTTTTTTTGGGAAGGCAAAGGTAAGCGAATTTGTTAAATGGAAAAATTTTGAAGTATATTTTCTACTGAAAGCCGCATATCCTTACAACAGCTGAAAATGATTGCAATAAAAAAACCCCGGAACCGGGGTTTATATTTAAGCGGCCTGTTTATCTTTTTTTCGTTTAATCAGGTTGATTATTGATCCCATTGCTTTGTCAAAAGATTCTTCAAATGATTTAGAAGAACATTTCACAAAATAATCCTGCCGGGGTACGTGTACTTTAATTTCTGCTATTTTGTCTTTTATCGTGTGTACTACATTATCAAGCTTTAGATAAACTTCCACTGTTACAATTCTGTCGTGAAATGTATCCAATCTTAATAATTTTTTGTTTACATAATCTACCAGTTTGTTATCAGCTTCGAAGTGCACTGTCTGAATGTTTACGGTCATATCTTCACTTTTTAACAATGAAACAATAAATGCAAGAGCATTTTCACATGTATTTTTTTACCAATACCTGCTGAATGAAATTAGCTCCTTAGGAGAATTTTTCCAAATATTTCAACTTATAAATTCCAGTATTTTAACATGTGAATTAACCTCTCGGATGGGTTTTTTTATGCACTTCCCGTAGTTTTTCAATACTGTTATGTGTGTATAATTGTGTGGCTGCCAGGCTTGAATGGCCCAGGAGCTCTTTTACGGAATTCAGATCGGCTCCATGATTCATTAAATGGGTGGCAAAACTATGCCGCAGCACATGCGGGCTTTTTTTATCTATCGTTGTTACTTGTGAAAGCCAGTTTCTTACAGCCAGGTAAGCATATTTAACATAAAGTGGCCGGCCTTTATCATTTACAAACAGGGTACCAGTCTTTTCCTGAAAATCCTGGCTGTGTGAGATCAGTTTTTCTTTTTGATATTGTGTGATTTCATCCGCAAGTGCATTACTTATCGGAATGATTCTTTCCTTATTTCCCTTACCGAGCACCCTGATAGTTTTGGCATTTGTATCTAATTGTCCGTTTTTGAGTGTAACCAACTCAGATAGCCTGACACCTGTGTTGTAAAACATTCGTATCAGTAAGCGTTCGGTTTTCCCTTTCCAGGTATCCGGGAATTCTACATGCTCCAGGAGCAAATGCATATCCTTTTCTTCTACATATACAGGAAGTCTTTTTCCAGATTTCGGGCTTATAATCCCTGCCATGGGTGATTTTTCCAAATTTCCATTACGCAGTAGAAATTTAAAAAAGGATTTCAGGGAAGAAATCTTCCTGTTAATAGATTTTGAGGTGATTTTTTGCTCTTTCAGGCTGGCAAGCCAGGAACGTACCATTGAAGAGGAAATCCCAGAAAGCGTGGATTCTCCAAACGAGCTTTCCAGATAGATAAAGAGTTGTTCAAGGTCGTCTTTATAAGCACGTACAGTATGTGCCGAATATCTTTTCTCGAATTTTAAATAGTCAATAAACGGCTGGCTGGGATTATGCAACGTTTTGCGGTTGGTTCCCCTAAAAGTAAAAACTAAAAAGTAGAAAATAAAAAAGCCTTTCCGCGAAACGGAAAGGCCTGTATATTAAGATGAGTATATTATGCGTCAAATTTGCCAGTAGCCAGTTGTTGTTTGTAAACAGCTTTTAACACTTCACCCCTTCTTTTAATTGAAGGTTTGGTAAACGACTGACGATTGCGTAACTGAATCAATACTTTGGCTTTTTCGAATTTCTTTTTATACTTCTTTAAAGCCTTGTCAATATTTTCACAATCCTTGGAATCGATAATCAACATGAAAGTTCTGTTTTTATAATAAATTTCGGTTTGCAAAGATAAGGAGTTTTTTAAAATAAAGTAATAAAAAGGGCGGAAATCCCGATTTTTACAGCATGTTCACAGGTATTATTGAAGCAACAGGGCGTATTTCGTCTATAACGGAAGAAGGTACCAATAAAAAGTTCAGGATTACCTCTTCCCTGGTCCAGGAACTTCATATTGATCAGAGCCTTTCCCATGACGGAGTCTGCCTGACTGTTGAGTCAGTTCAGGAAGATAATTACCAGGTAACTGCAATTGCAGAAACCCTGTCTAAAACATGTCTATCCCATTGGAAACCAGGGAGCAGCATAAATCTTGAAAGATGTCTTCAGTTGAACGGAAGGCTCGACGGACATATGGTGCAGGGTCATGTGGATACGACGGCCATTTGTACAAACCGGAGTAACCTGGAGGGTAGCTGGGTTTTTAGATTTGAATTTCCTGAATCCTTCAGGAATCTGATCATTGAAAAAGGTTCGGTGGCTGTAAACGGGATCAGCCTGACTTGCTTTGATGTGACTGAAAAAGCCTTCTCAGTAGCCATCATCCCATATACTTTCGAAAATACCAATATTCGTGAACTGGTTAAGGGTTCTGTAGTAAATATTGAGTTCGACCTGATAGGGAAATATGTGGAAAGAATGATGTCACGAAGAAATGATACATAAGAAATTTGAGGGAATATTTAGTAAGTAAAGGGCAAGCGGATTTCTAAATAAAGTACTTTTTCAATGCAAGGAATTTCCTCTCATACAAATTATAGCTTAGATAACTGAGCAGTAGAATAATAATTATTCCCAAAATTCTTGAAATCCAATAAGATGTTGATTCGCTGAAGCCTTCGTTTGCGAATAATATCTCATATTTATTAATGAATAGCTGTAGAACTATCCAATGAAAAACATATATACCATAAGAATATATTCCCAACCAAACCAGTATCCCTGAAGAGAAAACTTTGGAAATAAAATCATTTCTTTCCAATCCGATTAATATGTTACAAAG
>DATHNR010000401.1:0-13681 GCA_035485835.1 Puia sp. | reverse complement strand
AAACTTAGCTGAAGAAAGTATGAGAGTGTGAGAGTATGAGTGTGTGGAAAGTGAAGTTTCCTAAAATCCCACGTTATACCCAAATCCATAAACTGCCTGGCGATAATAGGGCGAGTATTGATTTTGAAGTACATCATACATCACGCTGATTGTGATAGCGCCGTTTCCACCCGTTGGAATTGCTGCACCGCCTCCTATCAGAAGAGAGGGTACAAACTGATTAATTTGAAATGAAGGTGCTCCCTGGTTTGTTCCAATGCCGGATGCATTATACCACATATAATTTTCTTCTGGCTGTACCTGGATAAAAAACTGTCTGACAGGATATACTCTTCCAAAAATACTCATACCCACATAACTCTGCTTGTAGTTCCAATACCCGTCATTATATCCGTAGTAAGAATAATTAATACCCACACCTGCAGCAAAAAGTTCTGAGAACCGATAGCCTACCAGCGGAGATACATTGACAATAGTGTAAGTGCCAAAAGCAAGTCCCAGGCCGCCACCCACAAACAATTTTGATTTATCAAAACCACCCTTTCCTTCCGAATCCTGAGCCAAGGAGAATTGCATTATTCCCATTCCAAAAATTAATAGTCCGAAAAATTTCTTCATAGAATCCTGTATAAATTATATGTTAGTTTTTGAATGAAGGACATAAAGACTGATGCTGGTCTCCATTATATTCCGGGTAGTAACCAGGACGTATAATCGCAAATTCCCATGCACCGTTTCCGTTATTATATTGTCTAAGGGAAGATGTGGTTACATCATATGTAAACATCATACGAATATTTTTGTAAACGAAACCAATCATAGGAATGATGGCATCTCCCGGACGGTCATAGAGACCCCCGATCAGCTGTTGTTCACCATCACCGGATAAATTATACTGAACATTAAATCCGGCAACCAGTTCACTGGCATTTGCCTGAATAGTATAATAAGCCATCGGATTCAGAATGACCATATCACTTGTTTTAAAACTTCCATTAAGGAATCCTATATAACGTGGTGCAATAATATCGCTGTATCCTACGGGATCAGTATTAAAAAAAGACTCCCTGGGACCATTTATATGCTGAACAGAAAAACCTGCATTCAGATAGGTTTTGGAATTAGGAAAGTATGTATAATTCAGGCCCACCTGCATGTCAAAGTAGTTAATATTAGGATTGTCAATAACCACCATAGTTGGCACATTGGTATCGAAAAACTTTCCGTCGAATTGATCCGGAAATTTCAAATTAGCTGCATTGATTTGTTTGTTTACCCATCCCGTATTAAAACCGACAGATAACAAACTGGAATATCCTACCATCTGATGATATGCAACAGAAGCATATACCTCTGTAGTACTAAGACTGCTCGCGCCGGCAACATCATGGAGTATGGCGCCTCCAAGCCCAAGCCAGCCGGATTGGATTCGGTTACGAAAAACCTGTGCATCGCCCCATATACTCATTGTTTTATAAGGTTCTGACATGACCGAGGACCATTGGTTCCTGTAATTTGCACCCAGTCGGTAGTCTGCATCCGGAATAAATCCTGTATTTGCAGGATTGGTCAGAAGTGGTTCATTGAACCATTGTGAAAAATGAAGATCCTGGGCTTCCAGTGTTAATCCGCCCGCCGCCTGTATTAGAACACACATTAAAAAATTTCGAATCCGCATCATCGGTACAGAGTTTCTGAGAAGGACTTACAAAGATACATTTTACCTAATTAACGTGATATCTCCTGTCTTGGTTGTTTTCGATCCGTCTGCAAAAGTTGCTTCCAATGTATAAGCATAAACCCCGATGGGTTGGGGAGTACCATTAAAGGTTCCGTCCCATCCCAGGTAAGGCGTATTCGATTGAAAGACAAGCTGCCCATAACGATTATAAATTTTCCAGTTCATTGTTACGATCCCAAATCCCCTTACCTGGATAACGCTGTTTTCTCCAAACCTTCCGGGAGTAAATGCATTGGGTACATCCAACAGCGGATTGACAAGCGCAGAAACATCGTGACATACAGTATCTGCACATTCATACTGATTATAAGCAACCAGGCAGGCGCTTATAGTTCCCGTGGCCTGATATTGATGAATCACTGTGTCGGCAGATTGTTTATCCGTTGAATCTAAATCACCGAAATACCAGGTATAGTGTGTTGCTCCTATGGAACCATTGTGAAAAACGGTAGGCACATTATATTCAGGCGGCTGTGGTGTTGTATTGAAAATGGCCGTTGGCTTTCCATGAACATGTATCGTTATGGAAGTATCGGATACTATATTACAGGTTGCGCTGTCTATAGCTTCCAAATGAATGGTATAAGTTCCGGTATCTGAGTATAAATGGGTGGGATTAGATTGATTGGAAGGTGGAGACATATCTCCGAAGTCCCAGGTGAATTTTTGGCCAGCCAGCGATGTATTATTGAGACTGGCAAAATATGGAGCACAGCCATCACTGATTTCAAATTGCGCTTTTACGATAGGTGAAACTCTTAATGTGTCGGTAAGACTGTCTGGATAATTACAATAACTCGTGTCATTTAGAACGAGCCGGACCATATAAGTTCCAGTATTAGCATAAGTATGATTCGTACTGCCAACCGGATTAGGTGCAGGCACGCGGGTGCCGTCTCCGAAATCCCATGTGAAATCCCCGGGCTGGAATGGTTTTGTTGGCGGCGGAATGGAGGTATTGGTAAAATTATAACTGAGTGAAGTACACAACCCGGCTTTGGCAATATCAAAATCGATGATGGCCCGGTCTGTTCTCACCCGTATATTCAGATAAGCGGTATCAGCCGTATTACAGCTGTTGGAATCAATAGCTACTTCAGTAACATGAAAATATCCGGTAGTAGTATAAGTATGAAAAATCTGAAAACCAGTTATGGAGGTATCAGGAGAACCGTCCCCGAAATTCCAGATATATTTTTTACCGTTATGGGCTGTATCAACAAAAAGAACCTGCAACGGTACACATCCCGAACTATCATATCGCCCGTCGATCAGTGAGCGGGGATCAGCAGAAACACCTGCAAAATTAAATGCGATTTTCACAGCTGCAAGATTGCAACCTTCTCCTCCTGTTCCGTTTCTGGGTGACCATACACCCGGTGAGGTTGGGAATGGTGTAAGACTATTGCCTGCACAGTTTGCACAGATAGCTTGGTAAATGGCTCCGTTTTTGTCATAACGGCTTGTTCCTCCATCCACATGCTCACTGATACTTCTGGGACCATCCATTTGCCCGAAATAAGTTCCATATAATAATGCAGAAGCATTTTTTTGTATAACGATAAAATAGAAATCCCTGTTATCGGTTATTTTTTTAATTGCATTTGCTGTTACCGGCATACCTCCGGTACCCGCTAAACCATACGGATCAGCACCTGCATAAAGCCATCCACCCCATCCTGAAACGTATACATTTTCGCAACGGTCAACAAGGAAAGCCACAGGTGAAATATTGGGATTGGGAGCGGCAGAACCAAATGTTGTGGAATAAACATAAGCAGAAAGATCCGGTTGCAGTTTTGCCACAAATTGCTTGGCACCAGGGTTTATAAAACCTACATTGGGTGTGGTTACCCATTTGCCAGTGGTTGATCCCATTACATAAGGGAACCCTTTTTTATCAAATTCAATTCCATAAATCGCATCGAAACCAGTAGTACCTAAATAAGTTGTCTTTTTTAAAGTACTGCCATCACTACTGATAATCGAAATATAACCATCACTTATTCCACCTCCATATGCCGGTTGCATCACACCGGTTTTATTTCCATTCATATCCGTACTATTGGTTGCGCCCGCAACATAAATATCATTGGTAAGGGGATTTATTTTTAATACGAAACACGCATCTTCACCAGATCCACCAAGAAAACTTGCCCAGATCAGCTGACTGCAGTCCGGCGAAAGTTTTAAAACAACACCATCCTGTTTTCCACCACCGAATGTTGTTTGAAATGCCCCTGGAGTAACGGGGAAATCATCTTTTGACCTGGAGCAGGTTGCTACTAAAATATTATTGGATCCGTCCAGGATAACTTCACTGCGTGAATCATCACCATAATTTTTTATGAGAGATGTGGCAACCTCACTCTCACCATTTTCCTGATTTAACTGATCTTCTATATTTACAGCATCATAATTACTTCCACCTACGAGGGCAGCACCAATAAGTCCTGTTCCGGTAGTATTTAATTTAACAACAAATAATTCGCAATAGCCGGGTTTACCAAAAAAAATATTGTGCGGGAAATTCTGCGAATAAGTACGGCCCATCACAACCAGGTTTCCCTGTGGATCTGAGTACATGCTGTGCGGGCATTCATTAGCATCACCACCTATATAAGTAGCGTATATTCTGTTTCGTCCATTGCTGCTGAATTTCATAATACCCACATCGAACGACCCCCCCTGGAAATTCGATTGAAAAGCACCTGGTGAAACAGGAAAACCATCTGCGAATACAATGCCTCCGGCAAAAAAAGTACCATCAGGGCCAGGAGTAGCTGTAAAACCCCAGTTGGATGCGATACTGCCCGTAAAAGTTGAGAATACAAGGGTCGGATCAATAACAAGTACCTGTTTGTTATTATAATTCCTGATATCAAACCGAACTACATTACCCTTGGAAACACGATATTTTACCGGTACAGATTCTCTTCCGTTATCACCCGACTGGTAGGAGTTGGGTTCCATTTCCTTAACATCTCCTACAGATGTTTTTAATAACAAGCGGTTATTTGTAACCGTTAGTCCATCGAGCCCCTCGTATTGCATGGCAATATTATTCGGATCAGCACCGGGATGTATGATGAGATCGTATTTCAGATTACCATTATCTGTATAGTAACGAAGATCAATTCCGGGATAAATATTTTTATAAGTGACTCCCTGAAAAATGCGGCAGTTCCTGGCCCATTTGGTTGAATCATTACCGATGAAATAATTATTATAAGTGTCCAGGGGTTTATCCGGAATGATTTCAGTTGCTTCATTCATATTCAGAAAGTTTACTGAATACACATGTGAACGAAGCATGGCAGGTCTGCCATTAACTGTTCTTTGTATAGCAGGGTGACTGGCTGTATCTGACCTGGTGAAAGGGGCATGTGCTGCAATCAGTTTATTTATTTCCGTATTGTTATGCAGTACTACTGTAATGCCTTTTTTGTGAAAATATAAACTACCGTTTCCAATATTTGCTTTGAGCAATGCATGGGAGTCCCACTGCCCTTTATTTTCAATGAATTCCAGGTTCGGAACTTCAGTCTGTGCTGAAACATGTAGTGAAACAAGTGCAAGAACAAAAAAAGAAAATAGCTGTTTTTTGAACAAACTGATTTTTTTTATAGTGTGCAAAGATGAAGGGTTCATTGAAATGAAAACTGTTAAATAAAAGTGTAAAGCCTATCTTATCAGAGTTATATCCCCTTTTCGCCGCGTCTTGGTTCCATCAAAGAAAGTCGCCTCGAGCGTATACGCATAAACATCCATGGGTTGTAAGGCACCTCTGTACGTTCCATCCCAGCCCATGGAAGGACTATTGGATTCAAATACTACCTGTCCCCAGCGATTATATATTTTCCAGTCCATCGCAGCAATCCCAAAACCTTTCACCAGAATGATACTGTTTTGGCCAAATCTTCCGGGTGTGAAAGCATTGGGAACATCCAATAATGGATTGATCAGGCTTTCAACAGGATGACATATAGTGTCAGAGCATCCAAACTGATTAAAGGCAACAAGACAGGCATTAAAAGTACCTGTCGACTGATACTGGTGAACTGTCGTATCCAGATTATTTTTAAGTGTTGAATCACCATCACCAAAAAGCCATTCATAATTGGTAGCTCCGGAAGAAAAATTATTGAAAACAGTGGGTGTATTATACTGTGCGGGTACTGGCAGAAAACTGAAGCCCGCAGTGGGTTTCGGATAAACGTGAACGTAACTAACAGTTGAATCTGCAATGTTACATGTGTTAGAATCTATTGCAAGGAGCGTAATGGTGTATGTTCCCGTATCCGTATAAACAGTGCTTGGATTTTCTAAGTTTGAAGAGCTCCCATTTCCAAAAGTCCAGAAAAATGATTGTCCCGCCAGGGAAGTATTATTGAAATACGCGGTATAAGGTGCACAGCCATCGGGTACAGTAAACTGAGCTTTCACAAAAGGTGAAACCCTTAATGTCTGGGTCGAAGTGTCCGGATAATTACAATAGTTGGTATCTACTAATACCAGTTGAACCTGGTAGGCACCCGGAGCAGCATAAGTATGAGGAACCGGACTCAGTCCCGGCGATTTTGTTCCATCGCCAAAATACCATGTAAATGATCCGGGCGCAAATGGTTTGCCGGCAGGTGGTGTTGAAACATTTGTGAAAAGGTAATTGAGGGACTGGCAGGGTGGTTGTTTGGCGATGTCAAATCCCAATATAGCTTTGTCTGACCTTACAAGAATATCCAGGAAGGCTGTATCACTGATGTTACAGGTAGTTGAATCTATTGTTATTAGCCTGACCCGATAAGTACCCACTGCATTATAAGTATGTAATACCTGGTACGAAGTCGTAGTGGAATCCGGACTCATATCTCCAAAACTCCAAATATAGAGTTTTGCATTGTGCAGGGTATCTTTTAGAAGTACCTGCAGGGGTACGCAACCCATACTGTCATAACGGCCATCAATAAGTGATTTTGGATCAGCGCCTACTCCGGCATAGTTAAAAGCGATTTTTACAGCCGCCAGGTTACAACCTTGTGAACCCGTTCCGTTCACAGGTGCCCACACACCCTTCGTGGTTGGGAAAGCACCCATGCCATAACAATTTGCACAAATAGCTTCGTAAATAATACCCTGTTTGTCGTACCTGCTTGTCCCTCCGTCAACATGATTACCCAGCCCCCCGGTCTGACCAAAAAAACTTCCATACAACTGGCTGACTGCATCTTTTTTCATCACGAAAAAATAAAAATCATCACCGTCTGTTGTTTTTTTCAATGCGTCAGGAGTAACGGTCAGTCCGGTCGTTCTGGAATTATGATAAACGGCCGCTCCGTTACCTTCTATTTCTATGCCTCCCCCCCAACCGGCAACGTATACATTTTCGCACCGGTCAATAAGAAAAGCGGTAGGGGATATATCCGGATATGTAGAACCTTTGCCAAATACCGTGGAATAGATATACGCCGAAATATCCGGTTGTAATTTGGCGATAAATTGTTTTCCGTTTTTCTGACTGAAACTGGCATTGATAACCGGCCATACTCCGGTAGTTGTTCCCATAATATAAGGGTATCCCAGATTGTCGAATTGAACTCCATAAAGTACTTCGGTGCCTGAGGTACCGAAATAAGAAGTCTTGATAAGTGTCCCGCCGTCACCGCTGACAATGGATAAAAATCCATCAATACCTCCGTTATTTGCTGCAGATACAACTTTACCATTGCCTGTTCCCTTCAGATTTGTACTGGCAGTACCTCCCGCAATATATACATTACCATTGCCGGGATTCAGCGCTAGTGCGAATGCAGCATCATCATTATTTCCTCCCAGGTAAGTGCTTGCGAGAATCTGGCTCAGATCGGGAGAGGTTTTGATAAACACTCCGTCCTGATGACCGGCATTATTTTTCTGAAATGCATTTACAGTTACAGGAAAATCAGTTGATGCGGTGCAGGAAGCCAGATAAACGTTACCTGCATTATCCAGTATCACCTCACTTCTTCCATCGTCACCATAGTTCAGGCGCAGTGAGCTCTGACCCATCGGAACAATATTATTTGAATATTTCGGAGCAATATTTACTCCATCGTTTGCACTCCCACCAATAATCCTGGAACCGATGAGGCTCGTTCCTGTGGCGTTAAATTTGGTCAGAATAATATCATACCCACCTTTTAGAACGTCTTTTATTCCTAAACTGTTAACATTGGGGAAATCGGGCGAACTGGTTCTTCCAGCAACCACCAGGTTGCCAGCCTGGTCTACGACCAGGCTATGAGGTTGTTCATTTCCAAGACCACCGAGATAGGTCGCGTATAAACGACTTCTTCCGTCGCTGCTGAATTTCATGATAGTGATATCATATTGGTAAGGACCATCCGTAGCATCACCCCCTTTCCATACCGTCTGGAAAGCACCGGGACTCGTTGGAAATCCGTTACCATTATTATTAACCGTATTCAGCGTGATACTTCCTGAATAGAAGTTCCCGTTCTCATCGTAAGTGGCTGTATATCCCCAATTGTCAGAATGAGAACCTGTAAAACTTGAAAAGATCAAAGTGGGGTCAATGATCAGTGTGGCAGAAGGTGAATAATTATTTACATGGAAATGGACGGTATTTCCGGGACCGGCGACGTATGTACATTCCACATCTTTATTGCCCTCATTTGAAAACTGGTAAGTATGCGGGATCATTTCCTTCACGTCACCTACGGAAGTATGGACAGTTATTTGTCCGCTTTTTACAATCAGCTTACTGGCTCCTTTATATTTCAGAATTATATTATCCGGATTACCGCCGGGATGAACTACCAGGTCATACTTTAACTGTCCGTTGTCTGTATAATATCGTAAATCAATATTCGGGTAAATATTTCTATAAACGACTGCCTGAAAAACTTTACAATTAGGCTGCCATTTTGAAGCATCATTCCCAACAAAATAATTATTATAAGTATTCAGGCCTTTGTCGCCACTGATCTCGGATAGTTCTGAACTATTGAGAAATTCCACCTGATAATAATGCGAATGCATCAGAAGGCTGGTATTTGCCGTATTGTTACTATTTCCTTTTGATACAACACCACCTACATCAGGCGGTACCGATGGGTTTGTTACAGGCGGCATGGTGGCGGCAAGTGTTGAGGTCTGGTCTGTTTTCTTACTGGCGGAAGAATTATCTGAATTTTCGGAAGTGTTGACAGTTGACGGAACACCGTGAAGAGCCTGCCTCAGAGCCTCCATATCTGAAGGATTTTGCAGTAGTACTGAAAATCCATGTTTCTGCAACACGAAAGTTGAATTGGGCATATCAGCCCTGTACCTGATCGTACTGTCCCACTGACCTCTATTTTCGATGAACTCCAGGCTTCCCGAGCCATTCTGCGCTTGCAGCCCTGATATGAAACTACCGGATAAAGCAAAAAATATGAATAGCTTTTGTTTCAATAGTATGATTTTAACGCGCCTCATTACGAAATCCGGCTCCAGGGTGTTTTACCTTTTTCATGCACCAACTGTTGGCGCAATCCATTATGGATAGGCAAATCCAGATCCGGATCTTTTTCCAATAATTCGCTGGCCGCTTTTACGGCTTTTTGAAGGATATCCCGGTCGCGCACGATATCCGACAGTTTAAAATCCAATAATCCGCTTTGACGGGTACCTGCGATATCTCCCGGACCACGAAGCTCCATATCTTTTTCTGCAATCCGGAATCCATCTGTCGTTTCACACATGATCCTGATCCTTTCCTTCGCCTCAGTTCCCAGTTTGTTGCCCGTAACAAGAATACAATAACTCTGGTCGGCGCCTCTTCCTACCCGGCCCCTCAGCTGATGTAGTTGGGAAAGCCCGAATTTCTCAGCGCTTTCAACCACCATAACCGTTGCATTGGAAATATGTACGCCTACTTCTATGACGGTGGTTGCAACCATGATCTGCGTGTCTCCCGATATAAAACGTTTCATGTTTGTTTCCCGTACTTCCTGTTTTTGCCTGCCATGAACCATACTAACATAATATGCGGGCTCGGGAAAATAGGCTTTCAGATTTTCGTAACCCTTCATCAGGTTCTCATAATCAAGCTTTTCTGATTCTTCGATCAAGGGGAAAATGACATAGGCCTGCCTGCCTTTTTTAATCTCTTCTTTTATAAAATCCATCACTTTAGGCCTGTTATATTCATAACGCTGCACCGTTCTGACTGGTTGCCTTCCGGGAGGTAACTCATCAATTACACTGTAGTCAAGATCGTTATAAGCTGTCATGGCCAGGGTTCTTGGAATTGGAGTCGCGGTCATCACCAGTACATGGGGTGGAATTTGGGCTTTTTTCCAGATCCTTGCACGTTGTGCTACCCCAAAACGGTGCTGCTCGTCGATGATTGCTAATCCTAGATTCTTAAATAAGACCGGATCTTCAAGAACGGCATGTGTTCCTATCAGAATTTGCACGGATCCATTGGCAAGCTCTTCAAGTATTTTTCTTCTGGTAGCTGATTTTACCGAACCCGTCAACATCTTAACAGTAACAGGTAAGCCCTCCAGCATTTCGGAAAAGTTTGCGGCGTGCTGGTTACTGAGGATTTCCGTTGGTGCTACGAGGCAGCTCTGGAAGCCGTTATCAACGGCCAGGAGTATGGTAAGGAGGGCCACCATGGTTTTACCACTGCCCACGTCACCCTGTAACAGCCTGTTCATCTGGTGACCAGCAGCTGTGTCCTGCCTGATTTCTTTGAGCACCCTTTTCTGGGCACCCGTAAGCTCAAAAGGAAGAACCTTTGAATAGAAATCATTGAAAATGGGACCAACCTGACTGAATATCACCCCGCGGGATTGCTTTTGCCGCTGGGTTTTTATCATGCCAGTACGAACCTGGTTTAAAAATAATTCTTCAAATTTCAGCCGGAATAAAGCCTGATGATAGGCTTTAACTGTAGAAGGGAAATGTATGGACTGAAATGCCTTGAAACGGGAAATTAATTCGTTTTTATTTGTTATTTCCAAAGGAATGAATTCCGGAAGATTCTTTTCCTGTAGTTGGGAAAGTAGCTGACGGGTTAGTTTTGCTATCTGCCTTCCTCCCAGAGATCTGGATTTTAATTTTTCGGTGCTTGGATAAATGGGTTCCAGAGGGGAAGTATCACCTTTTATTTCATCAAATCCTTCTATTTCAGGATGGGTTAGTTGTGGCTCTCCATTGAAATATCCAATTCTTCCATATGCCCTGTACCTGAATCCCGGATGCAGATTTTTCTCCATCCAGGAAATTCCCTGAAACCAGACCATCTGGATTGTTCCAGAAGCATCTTTAAGTGTGGAAACAAGTCTTTTTGATTTCCCCAGACCTAGAATTTGTAAAGAACCCAGGGTGCCGGCTATGAGTATAAAATCCGTTTCCGGAGATATTTCTGATATGGATGAAGTATGCGATTTGTCAATATGCCTGTAAGGATATAATTCGAGGAGATCACGAAAGGTATCTATACCGAGCTCTTTACGCAAAATTGACGCACGCTGCGGACCTACACCTTTCAGGTACTCAATCGGGCTTGATAATATCTCCGTGGAAGTCCTGTTCATGAAGGAAACCAAAATTAATTCAATTATATTATGCTTTCAGATTTACGGTTGTCTTGTGGAAAACAGAATATGGTTGTATATTGACCATAGTTTTTCCCGAATGAAATATTATATAAGGCTGCTGAGGCCCAAAGACTGGGCAAAAAATCTTTTTTTAATAGTTCCCTCTTTTTTTGCAGGACAATTTTTTGTCCCATCCAGGATTCCCCATATTTTGGAGGGGTTTATAGCATTTTGTTTTTTTGCATCCGGTATTTATATTATTAATGATTACCGCGATATTGAAGACGACCGTAAACACCCGGTAAAAAGCAAAAGGCCGCTGGCATCTGGTAAAGTGAAAAAACCAGCTGCAGTCATTCTCTGTATTTGCCTGATCTTGGCTGGAATTCTGTTGGGTTATCTGGCCGATTCAAATTTTCTATTCTTGTTTATCCTGGGACTTTATTTTTTTATCAACCTGTTTTATTCATTCGGGCTTAAAAATATTGCCATTCTCGATATCCTGATGCTTTCTTCAGGTTTTGTACTCCGTGTAAAAGGCGGTGCAGTGATCTCAAAAGTGGATACTTCGGAATGGCTCATCATCATGACTTTTCTATTATCTCTTTTCATGGCTATCGCCAAGCGGAGAGACGACCTGCTCCTGAAAAGTTCTACAGGAACAGATATGCGAAAATCAATGAGCGGGTACAACCTGGATTTTCTGAATACCATGCTGGGACTATCCAGCGCCATTATCATCGTTGCATATATAAATTATACGGTTTCTCCGATGACAGTAATGCGGCTGGGCACATACCGATTATATTATTCTTCCCTTTTTGTCATTGCAGGCCTGATGCGTTACCTTCAGATTACTTTCGTACTCAAAAAATCCGGCTCACCAACGGAAATCCTATATAAAGACTTCTTCATACAGATCACGCTTGCCCTGTGGGTTATCAGCATCTATGTGATTTTATATTTACGTGACATAACCATTTTTAACAAATGAAGAAGCAAATTGCCAACTGGGGTAATTATCCTGTTATAGAATCCAACGAAGAATATTTTGCTTTTGAAGAACAGCTCAGGCAGATTATGTCAGGGAATGATTCCTTTATTCCGCGAGGTAATGGCCGTTGTTACGGCGACGCATCACTGGCAAAGAATACCATATCAACCCTGAAATTCGACAAGATACTATCCTTCGAAAGACAGACAGGTATTTTCGAATGTCAGAGCGGAATAACGCTCGACCAGATTCTGGAAGTGATTATACCAGCAGGATGGTTTCTACCGGTTACACCCGGTACACAATTCATTACGGTAGGCGGTGCGGTTGCCAGTGATGTGCATGGAAAAAATCATCATATCGATGGATCATTTTCGAAACATATCCTCGATATGGATATTATATTGGCCTCTGGTGAAACCATATTTTGTTCAAAGGAAATCAATCCTGATTTATTTGAGGCAACCTGCGGGGGAATGGGATTAACAGGTCTGATAAGCAGGATCAGATTCAGACTTAAAAAAATAGAAACTTCATATATCCGTCAAAAACAAATAAAAGCTTCTAACCTTGAGGAGCTGATTAACCTTTTTAGTGAATACAGACATTATACATATTCCGTAGCATGGATCGATTGTCTTAAAAAGGGTCCCCAGTTCGGAAGAGGTATCCTTATGCTGGGAGAACATGCAGCCCTGGCGGAACTAAATGAAAAACAAAAAAAAGATCCTTTGCAAATTCCGGCTAAAAGACAAATTAATTTTCCTTTCAGCCTTCCATCCTGGGTGCTGAACGCTTATACTGTTAAAGCTTTTAATTTTCTCTTTTATGCCAAAAATTTCAAAAAAGAAATCAATAATATAATTGGGTATTCTGCTTTTTTTTATCCTCTGGATGCCATACTTCATTGGAATCGTGGCTATGGAAAAAAGGGATTTGTTCAATATCAGTTTGTTCTTCCGCTTGAAGCAAAAAAAGGACTGATTGAAATCCTTCAGCGCATCAGCGATAAAGGTCTCGGCTCCTTTCTGGCTGTTCTCAAAGTTTTTGGTAAACAGGAGAGTATTATTTCATTTCCAAAGGAAGGATATACACTTGCACTGGATTTTCCTGTAAAAACCGGATTGCTGGAATTCCTTGATGAGCTTGATCAGGTTGTACTTCAATACGGAGGTCGTATTTATATGTCGAAGGATGCCCGGATGAAACCTGATATCTTTTGGCATAGTTACCCTGACCTGAAAAAATTCAAGGCTATTATCGGGAAATATGATCCGGATGGCAGGATACGTTCGGTCCAGTCCGACAGGTTATTATTAACAACTAACTGATCCGCATGGCAACTGTACTTTTACT
>DATHNR010000400.1:0-3732 GCA_035485835.1 Puia sp. | reverse complement strand
TTGGCATTTCATCATTGATTGCATTTCCCATCGCGTGGTATGCGATGCACTCATGGTTACAGAATTATGCATATCATATTACAATCAGCTGGTGGGTTTTTGTAGCGGCGGGTGCTGCTTCGATATTAATTGCATTGATCACCATCAGTTTTCAGACGATCCGTGCAGCGATTTTAAATCCGATCATAAGCCTTCGCTCTGAATAATCATTTCTGTACCAATCCGGCAATGATACCAACACTCAGCGCCAGTATAACGGTATTGAACACAAAGGAAATGATTGCATGAAATAGTGTTAGATGCCGGATCTGACGCGAGCTGATCGTGACATCCGAGACCTGGAAAGTCATGCCGATAACAAAAGAGAAATAAGCAAAATCCATATAGTCCGGTTCTCGGTCACCCGGGAATTGCAGTCCTCCACGCGTTTCCTTTTGTATGCCCTTCTCTTCCTTATGGCAAGTGTAAAACAGGTGTGCGTAGCGAAAAGCAAATACTGTATGAATCAGGGTCCATGATAAAACGACGGAAACAATTGAAAATCCTATATGATACCAGTACCCTGCTACTTTGTTATCAGGCAGAATTTTTAAAAGAATAATAACTGCAAACAGGCTTATAAAAGAAGCGAACAACACGAATATAAAAACTATAGTACGGCTTGAATCCTGTCTTTTAGCAATATCCTTTACTTCATGGACGCCGGCTGTCAGGATGGTTACCCAGAATAATACCAGACCTGTAAATGCAAAACTGCTCCATACGAGGATAAACTGAATAGCCGGAGGAATTTTACCGGTAACAATAAACGTTATAAAAGAAACAAACAAAGCGATCATGAGCCGGGTACGAGCTGGAATTTTATAAACGTGCTGAATGAAAGTTAATGGCATAAGTAATATAGGTTAGCGGTTCAAAAATAGACTCTTCTTTTACAACGGCTGGTTAATAACGTAGATCCTTAATAATTATCGTACAAAGGCTGTTTCAAAAACGTACATTTTTTAAAAGACTCAAGAGTTAAAAGACTGGTTATCAATTAAAATTATATTGGTATACTATGTGATCGACTTATCAGTTAATAATTCATTTATAATTATTTAATCCCGGACTATGTTCAAAAATTATTTCAAATCCACTCTGCGCAACTTTTCCAGAAATAGAGGATACAGTCTTCTGAATTTTTTCGGCCTCGCCATCGGCATCGCCTGCGCAGGGATTATCTTTTTATGGGTGGAAGATGAAATGAATTATGACAAAACTTTCATAAACAGGAACAGGATTTACCAGGTTATGACAAACCAGACTTATGACGGGGTAACACGTACCTTCCCTTCAACACCTGGGCTTTTGGCACCTGCCCTGGTAAAAGAATTACCAGGCATTACGAGTACCTGCAGAATGGGTCGTAATAAATCGTTGTTTTCCATCGGTGACAAAGCCATGTATGAAACAGGCTATTATTCCGATTCAACCATATTCCCTATGTTCACAATTGAATTCAGGGAAGGAAATCCTATTGGTGCATTGACAGAAATACATTCTGTTTTGATTTCGGAAAAAATGGCGGCACAGTTCTTCGGAAAAAGTACAAATATCGTAGGGAGAAACATAAAAGTGGATAATAAAGATAATTACAGAATCACCGGAGTGTTTAAGGACATGCCGGCGAATTCTACGCTGCAATATGACTGGATTTCTCCATACGCTGTTTATGCAAGTACCCGTGACTGGCTAAAATACTGGGGCGCTTTTGCACCAAGAACCTTTGTACAGCTCTCGCCAACTTCAGATTTTAATTCGGTGAACAAGCAGCTCGCAGGATTTTTGCATGCCAAGGACAAAACTATTACAACCGTACCCATACTTTTCGCCATGAATGACTGGCATTTGAGGAACAATTTTGTGAGCGGGAAGCAATCTGGCGGACGAATAGAATTTGTGCGACTGTTTGCAATTATCGCCTGGATAATATTAATAATTGCCTGTATTAATTTCATGAATCTGGCTACGGCCCAGAGTGGAAAAAGGGCAAGAGAAGTTGGTGTGCGTAAAGTACTTGGTGCTGCAAGAGGCAGTTTGGTCCGCCAGTTTATCGGAGAAGCAATGATGATGTCGGTATTTTCTGTACTGCTCGGACTACTGCTGATGGTATTTCTTTTACCATTTTTCAATGAGATCGTTGAAAAACAAATGGGGCTTGGTTTGAAAAACCCATCGCATGTTGCAGCTTTGATTTTTTTAATCTTATTCAGCGGTCTCATGGCGGGCAGTTATCCTTCACTTTATCTATCTTCCTTCAATCCCGTATTTGTTTTTAAAGGTATTAAAATGAAAAGCGGTAGTGCTGCAATGATCCGTAAAAGCCTGGTGGTATTTCAGTTTACTATTTCCATTGCCCTGATCATCTCTACAATTCTCGTTTACCAGCAGGTGCAGCATATCAAAACCAGGGACCTGGGATATGATAAAGACAATCTGCTGGATATGGAAGTGGCAGGTATAATGCAGAAAAACTTTTCAGCCATCAGGCAGGATTTGATAAATACAGGAGTTGTAAAAAATGCAGCACTTTGTAATGATGAATCGCTTTACACTTCCGATAATGGAACAGATTACAGCTGGGAGGGTAAGGACCCGAAAAGTGTAATTCTTATTTCTTACAGGGCGATAAGCCCTCAATATATTTCCACCATGGGCATGCACATTCTGGAGGGAAGGGATTTCCGGCCAGACGTAAAATCTGATAGTTCAAATGTGCTGATCACAGAATCCCTTGCAGGAATGATGGGTAAGGGTTCAGCTGTCGGTAAGATCATTCGATCTGGTAACCAGCCATGTACCGTAATTGGTGTGGTCAAAGATTATGTATATGGTGACATGTATGGGAAGCCCGATCCGGTTATTTTCTTTTCGAATACTGATGAGGCAGGTTTCCTTTATATCAGGATTAAACAGAATGCGCATCCTGAAGATGCGCTTACCAGGATAGCTGCAGTTTTCAGGAAAGATAATCCGGCTTATCCTTTTGGATATAGTTTTGTTGACGAAGATTTTGACAAATTATTTAAGAGTGAAACACTGGTTGGGAGCCTGTCGAAAATCTTTGCAGCTCTCGCAATTCTCATATCGTGTATGGGCCTATTTGGCCTGTCTGCCTTCACGGCTGAACAGAGAACCCGGGAAATAGGGATCCGCAAAGTACTGGGAGCAAATACCAGTGGAATTGTTTCGATGTTATCCAAAGATTTTTTAAAGATTGTTTTGATTGCTATCGTCGCCGGATCACCCATTGCATTTTATTTTATGAGCAAATGGCTTCAGGATTTTGCATACCGGATAAATATACAATGGTGGGTATTTGCCCTGGCAGGTTTTGCGGCTATCCTCATTGCATTCTTTACGGTGAGCTTTCAGGCAATCAAAGCAGCTGTTGCTAACCCGGTAAATAGCTTACGCTCTGAATGAATGGGGAACGCAGATTTTAAATAAGTAAAAACCAAAACTATGGCAGCTTATGTAATCTTCATGCGGGAAAAAATCATCGACCCTGATGAGATGGACAACTATATAAAAAAAGCAGCATCAGGATTTGTCGGACATCCCGTGAAAGTTTTAGTTTCGCACGCACGCTTTGAAGTGATGGAAGGCCCGGCTGTTGAAAGTGTGGTGATTTTGGAATTTCCTTCTTTGGAAGAAGCAAAATATTGGTATGAAAGTCCCGCCTACCAT
>DATHNR010000399.1:0-11695 GCA_035485835.1 Puia sp. | reverse complement strand
GTTCATACATGCGAACATATGACTGAAGCATATCCTCTTCCAGGGAAGGATGTAAAATCATCCGGAGTGGATGTAAGGCGAGATATGTATCCCAGGACCAGTCATCAACATAAAATGGTCTGTCAGCCTTATTGATTTTATTATTGTAACCACTATAATAAAATGAATCTTCTGTGATATCAACCATTCTTTCATGGCAACGGTACAGAGCAGTATAGAAGGATCTTTTCTGGCTTTCCGTACCTCCTTCAACCTGTATCTGGGACAGAAGCTCCGACCATATTTCTTCGGCATCATTTTCCACTTCTGAAAAACTTTTCTTACTTATTTCTTTTTTGTAATTGATCTCAGCTTGTTTTTCGCTGATAAAACTGATGGCGTACCTGAATTCAACAGTGTCACAACCGGGGGATAATTCAATATAGGCCCTGGC
This sequence comes from Puia sp., assembly GCA_035485835.1. Taxonomy (GTDB): domain Bacteria; phylum Bacteroidota; class Bacteroidia; order Chitinophagales; family Chitinophagaceae; genus Puia. The sequence continues at coordinate 11,262 of DATHNR010000399.1, read as the reverse complement.
TGATTTTCCAGAAATGGTTTGTTCCAATTTCAATTCGTTATTTTCAACGGGGCCGCCTTTTCCATAAGTGTTAAAAACTCCATACATGTAAATTTTGACATCTCCATGCCAGGTCTCCATTCCTGATATTTCATTTCCGGATTTAATTTGCAGGGAAGATTCGCCCTCATTGCAGGTATTAATTAAAACGGATTTTTGTTTTCCCTGAGGGAAACTAAACCGGTAAATGCCTGTTTTCTTTGAAGGTGAAAATTCAACTGTTATATCCTCATCGAGTAAATAAGTAGAATAGTACCAGGGTCTGGTAATTTCGAGGTCCTGGTCGTACGGCATTTTATGATCCCAGCAATCGGGAACGATTGGATAAATGGATGGTTTTATACAAAAGACCGTACCCAGCCTGTGTGAAACGGCGGTCAGTGGAAAACCGGAAATCTCATCATCAAGATAATCCTTCCTGATTGGATAAACCCTGATAACCTGATTTGGGAGGTATGCTGTAGGACGTGTGGGCTCAAGCAACAGAGCAACATTCCCGATTGTGGGGTCTATATATTTAAGGAGCTTGTTCCCCGGGATTGAAGTATCTCCGGAAATATACGGATTGCCTTCGGCATTAAAAAACAAGGCGATCTGAAAAAGCAAAATAACAAATCGTCTGCAAGGCAGATGTTTAATCATTAAAATAAAATTTTAGAACTGCAATACGCCCAACTCCATGCTCCAATAAAGCGTATGGATTTAGTCCAATTATTAAAAAAGTTTAACCATGCCATGCATGGTTAAACTTTTATCGCGGTATTTAATTATTAGTATCCTGGATTCTGCGTCCATTGCGGGTTTTTCAGCATCTCATTTATTGGGATAGGGCAATAATATCTTGTTTGAATATCATTACCACCGAGGCTTATCGGATTTTCCAGGGGGCTTCTTGCGGCTACCACCTGCGGAAGCAATTGAAGACGTACAATATCAAACCATCTTATCCCCCATTCGGCTGCGAACTCATAGGTTCTTTCGTACACTACCGAATCCCTGAACGCTATCTGGGAAAGACCCGGAGTCAGTGGTTGCTCACCCGCACGCGCCCTAACGGTATTGATTGCGGCATAACCAGCCGCGGTTGGTCCGCTGCCAGCCATATCTGATGCTTCGGCATAATCCAACAATACCTCAGGATACCTCATTACATCATTTGTCATGTTCGTGCTTGGATTCATTTGGAAGAGGATAGAATCTGTTTCCTCGCAGCCTATAGGTCCATTGTTTAATACGCCGGTCCTGAATTTCCTGTAGAAAGGATGTTGATTCCTGGTCTTGGGTGAATTGTAGGGAACCAGAAGAAAACTTTTATCCGGCTGGATAAGTTTAAGTGTTGTATAGAATTCTTCATCAGTTCTTTTGCAGACCGGAGCGGCTTTGTAAAAATTGATTTCGGGATAGAATTCCTCCCAACCGAAATTCCCATCCAACCCATATTCTTCCCAGGGCATGGAACAATCTCCAAAAAAGCGGTCAGGATTTCCACCAGGGACATTAAACTCCAAACCGAAAATAGATTCTGAATTATTATTCGTCGTGAACACAGTTGCGTAATCTGGAACGAGGGTGTATTGCCCGGACTGGATTACTGAATCCGCTTCTGCCGCTGCCAACGCATAACTACCAGTCTGATTGAGTGGCCAGGTTGCCATGTTCAGATAAACATCAGCCAAAAGGGATCTGGCCGCATTCTGTGTGGCTTTTCCCGGTGCTCCTGGAAAACTGGTGGGAAGCAGGCTGATAGCCGTTTGCAGATCACTTATGATAGTTGCATAAACTGTGCTGACCGAATCTCTCGCAGGCCTGTAGTCGGCTGGCACCTGGGTGGTGATTACGGGCACAGGTCCAAATGTTCTGACCAGCATATAATAACTCCAGCCTCTAATAAAATAAGCCTGGCCTGCTGAGCCATTTATTGTGACTTGGTCACCAGTTACTTTATTATAATTCTGTATCACATTGTTACTCTGGTATATCGCTGCCCAGGGAGTTCCCCACTGGCTGTGGGCAATGGAGCCATTCCCGCTGCTCCCATTCAATTCATCAAAACTACGCTGGTCCCCTTTTGACAGGTTCGGATCTGCCGTGAGATCATCTGAACCAAAAAAAGAATAGAGGTGGAAATCAAAAGCATAAGCACCATCAATTACCAATCCCTGGTAAATAGCTGCAACCGCGGCATCCAGATCTTGTTGCGTTTTGAAATAACTTCCCGGTGTCAGTGTTGCCTTGGGATCCTCTTCGAGTTTAGAACATCCAAGGAAAGCGATCAGTACCAGGAAAAGAAGTGGTATCAGGATTTTCATTTTCATTTTAATAATTTTTAATATAATAAGCAGGCATTTGTCAATTGTTGAATAGTTAAAATCCGACCCTGAGTCCAAACGTGTATGTTCTCGGGTTTGGAATGACTCCCATTTCGACGCCCTGTGTTTGGGCAGTCTGCGCATTTGTCAATTCCGGATCATACCCGGGATACTTGGTGATCGTAAATAAATTCTGGCCACTCACATACACATCCACACTGCGGATTTTTGCCCTTCCCAAAACACTTTGCGGAATACTATAGGTAAGCGATAAATTTTTGAGCTTGATAAAATCTGCATCGTATACAAAACGGCTGGTGTTTGTAGGAAATCCGCCATTGGGGCTGCCCGTTGTGCTAAATGCTGGAATATCCGTTTCGTTTTGAGGAGTCCACATTTTGGTCGCATCCGAGTTAGTCGCATTGCGTACTCCCGGAGCCTGACCCCATGTATATGCTATCGTTTGAGAATATATTTGTGATCCCTCCTGTCCGGTAAACATAATGCTGAGGGTGAAATTTTTGTAATTAAAATCATTGATAAAGCCCCAGGTAGATTTAGGTATTCCGTTTCCGATTGGAACATAATCATTCTCATTAATGGTACCATTATTATCTACATCCAGGAATTTGGCATCCCCGGGTTTACTGCCATATTTTGCGGCTTCTGTAGCTTCAGATGTTTTCCATGTTCCCAGGAATTTGTATCCTGTAAATTCCCCCAGCGATTTGCCAACTTTCAGAATTGAAATATTCGCCTGCGGCTGGCCGATACCACTGATAATAATATTATCCAGACCATTCAGATTTAGAACTTTATTGTCGTTGAACGATATTTCAAAAAAGGTGTTCCAATTAAAACCACCCGGATTAGGTGCTATAGGCGATCCCGAAATCCCCAGTTCGATACCCCTGTTTTGAAGGCTGCCAATATTCCGCTGATAGCTTCCGCCACCCAGATAGGCTGGTGTCTGGTAGCTAAATAATAGGTTTGAGATTTTTTTGTTATAGGCATCGATTGAAATCGACAGGCGGTTATTTAAAAATGCTGCGTCCACGCCGACATTGGCTTGTAAAGTGGTTTCCCAAACCAGATCGGTAGAAACAGGAGGCCCGAGTGGAGTACTGATGGCGAGCGATGTCCCATCGAAATAATAACCCACGTTACTCGTATTGATCACGGGGATTGATGAATAGGGCGGCACTCCCTGATTGCCCGTTTCTCCATAACTGCCCCTGAGTTTTAAAGAAGAAAAAACTTTTGAATTCGCCATGAATTTTTCTTTGGAAATGAGCCAACCCACCGCCACTGAAGGGAAGGTGCTGTATTTCTTCGTCAATCGGGAGGAACCATCGTCCCTGATACTTGCCGTAAGAAGGTATTTCTCCTTATAAGAGTAGTTGATCCTGCCCATGAACGATTGCAGTTCACTTGCAGAATAACCTGAATTGACTGCCTGCGTTAAACCGACTCCCAGATTATAATATCCCAGTGCGTAAGTAGAAAGATTAGTCGACTGCGCGGCGAAATTCTGATTGATTTGCGACTGATATTCATACAATCCGGTCAGATTTATGGCATGTTCGCCAAAGTTTAAATTATAAGTAAGAAAATTACTTGACTGAAGGTTAGTGTTCCATATTGAACTCGCAGAAATCATTCCGTTCGTAATTCCATTGATTACCGTCGTGCTTGTATTCAATCCAAAAAGCTGGCGGATCCACCCATATTGAGATTCATAAGAGTTGGATGAAGTGAACGTGAGGTTTGGAAGGATACGATAAGTCAATACGCCGGTTCCGATCGCATCAAGGGAGTTCACATCAACAAGCTGACTGGAAGCCTGCGCTACCGGGTTCACATTATCTGCTCCATACGGAGAAGTGAGATTATATTGTCCGGTTACTGGATCACGGACGGGTGTTGTGGGATCCCAGTCGGTTGCAACAGCAAAAGGATCTCCTGTATCCCCTCCATAGGTAGTGTGAAGATCAGTATTCGTGTTACGGCTTGTCGGAATAGCCGTAACAACATAGAACTTCAGATCCAGTTTATCATTTATCTTAAAATCAAGGTTGGCCCTCAAAGTAGCCCTCTTATAATATTGGTTCACGATAAGGCCGGGTTGATTCAGATAATCAAAAGAGAAAAAATATTTTGTATTTCTGGATCCTCCTGATACGGAAACTTCATAATTCTGGACTAATGGTTTCACCTGGAGGGCCTTCTGCCAGTCCGTTCCTTTATTCGTTTTGAATCCATCAAGCTGGGTAGCAGTAAAAGCAGGCGGTATACCCGTAACTGCATTTTGAATGTTTACTGTATTGGCAAAATCGTAAGCATCCATCAAATCCAATTCTTTCGCAACTTCTGCTTTCTGAATCCAGGCGTCAACGCCTATTTTGGGAGATCCTTCATGGCCCGATTTAGTTGTTATGAGTACAACGCCATTGGATCCCCTCGATCCATAAATTGCAGCAGCAGAGGCATCTTTTAAGATTTCCAACGACTCAACGTCAGACGGACTTATGGTTTGAATAGATCCCCCCACATATCCGTCTATTACGTAAAGTGGTTCATTGGACCCGGTTATTGAATTGGTACCCCTGACCCGGACACTAAGCGGAGCACCCGGATTGCCACTTACACTCTGTACTGCTACACCGGGAGCGGTACCCTGTAGCGCCTGTTCGACTCTTACAATCGGTCTTTGCTCAATTACATCAGAATTTACAATACTGATGGCACCGGTAACATCCTTTTTCTTTTGCGTACCATAACCGACAACGATCACATCATTCAGGGACTGGGTATTGTTTTTTAATTGAACACTAAAGAAAGATCCTCCTCCAATGGCATACTCCGTACTTATATAACCGACGAATGTTACTACTAAAACTGGTTTGCCATGCGCCGTCAAAGGAAGTTGAAAATTTCCTGCCGAATCAGTTGTAGTGGAGGTTGTAGTGTTCTTGATATTAACACTGGCCCCTGCTAAGGCCTTTCCTTGATCATCAGTAACCTTACCTTTTATCAACCGGTTTTGGGCAAACCCGTAAATACTAAGGCCAAATACCAGCAGTACCAGTAAAGGAAGTTTTTTCATATTAAGCAATGGTTTTGGTGATTAAAGACACAAATAACGCGGTAAGGCCTTAACGAAATCGCTAATAATTGATTAATAAATCCATTAATTGGAACTATTTTAATAAGTTTTTTTTAAATCTTCCCCTTCATTCAAACGAAAGAAAAGGGGAATGTGAAGACATTCCCCGTGGAGCAGAGCCAATAAATTACAGGATCATCTACTCTTGCTTAGACCAAAAAAATAACGGTACAAAATACCTTTCCTCGATTAATCCACTTACTAATAATTGATTAACCTTCCTATTAATTACAAAAAATAAAAAGCTGACTGTTCTCATCTTCCACTATCAGAAATAATAATCCTCATATTAATTGATTATTAAAGGCCTGGTTAATCTCCTTCCTGTTTATTACATTCTTAAATCTTAGAGCCGCTTCATTCACCATAACAAGAATTAAAACAATGAATTCCAACAAATTTTCTTCTTCTTTAAATCGTCGGTCCATTTTAAAAGCTTTAGGATTGGGAACTGCTTCCGGTTTCCTGGGAATTGCAGGAGGTATCCCTTCCCTCAAAGCAGCGGGAATAGAAAATAAAGTACACAACGCAGGACTGCCTCCATTAAAAATCAGAAGCGTAAAAGCGATCGGCACTGCTCCTCAGGGAGCTAACCTGGTTATCGTTAAAGTAGAAACAACCGAACCAGGATTATACGGACTTGGTTGCGCAACATTTACCCAGCGTGCAGAAGCAGTCGTATCTGCCATCAATAATTACATGGGAGATTTCTGTATTGGTAAGGATGTGGACAATATAGAAGATATGTGGCAATCATTTTTTGTGAGTTCTTACTGGAGAAACGGGCCGGTGTTGAATAACGCGCTGAGCGGTCTGGATCAGGCTTTATGGGATATCAAAGGAAAGAGAGCCAATATGCCCGTATATCAGTTGCTTGGAGGCAAATCCCGTTTTGCCGTTGATTGTTACGCTCACGCAGATGGAAAGTCGCCTGAAGAAGTCTCCGACAATGTCCAAAAATATATCGATCAGGGATTTCAATATGTACGAATTCAACAAGGCGGATATGGCTCATTATATCTCGCACAAAAACCGGATTTCAAGGATGCCGGATTTGGAATTCTGTCGGATGATTTTATGGATGAAAACGCTTACCTGCAGGCGGTTCCAAAAATGTTTAAAGAAGTTAGAAAAAGATGTGGCGAGAGTGTCGAACTCCTGCACGATACACATGAGCGGGTTCAGCCAATGAATATGATCAATATGTGTAAAAAACTGGAAGAATATAATCCGTACTGGATTGAAGATCCTGTAACTCCGGAAAATATGGACTGGTTTAAACAGCTGCGTGCGAGTACAACGGTTCCCTTTGCCATGGGCGAATTATTTAATAATCCAAATGAGTTTGTAGGTTATATGGCCGATCATTCATTCGACTATATACGCTGCCATCTTTCCCAGATCGGAGGAATTACACCAGCCATGAAAGTTGCGCGACTCGGTGAATTCTTTAACGTGAAATCCGGCTGGCATGGACCAGGTGATGTTTCGCCTGTTGGTCATGCAGCTCAATGTCATATCGATCTCGCCATCTGGAATTTTGGCGTTCAGGAATCCATTCAGTTCTCTGATAAACTCATCGAAGTCTTCCCGGGCACACCCATATTAAAAAGGGGATACTTATATGTGAATGAAGTACCGGGACTGGGCGTTGACATTGATGAAAAAATGGCGGCTAAATATCCGATAAATAATAACGCGGGTCATTGGACGATCAGAAAACGCGACGGAACAATCATAAGACCCTGATCCTTCATTTATCTACCCTGTGCTTCAATAAACAGCCGCAATGATTCAATTAAAACATGTACACTTATTATTATTGTCTATAGTTCTTTGTTCTGCTTTCTTCAATTCAACATCCTGCCGGTTTTCCGGAGCGGAAATTAAAAAAGTAACCGGTCATCAAACGGACTGGCCGCTCTATGGCGGAAATAAAGCAGGTAACAGGTATTCACATTTAACGCAGATCAACATTAATAATGTAAATAAATTACAGGTTGCATGGATCTACAACTCAGATACATCCATCGGTTTGCGGGCACGGATGAAGAGCTCCGAACTGGAATGCCAGCCGGTTGAAATTGACAATATTTTGTATGCTGTCAGTCCTACATTAAAATTGTTTGCACTCCATGCTGAATCCGGAAAAAAAATATGGGAATTTGATCCATTTAAAAACACAGTTCCGAGGCTTACTTCATGCAGGGGAGTCGTCTATTGGAAAAATGGTGAAGACAAAAGGATTTTATATTCTGCCGGTTCCTCACTGTATGCAATCAATGCATTAACTGGCGTTCCTGTAGAAAGTTTCGGCATATCCGGAAAAATTGATCTGCATACAGGTCTTGACAATCATCACGATGTAAGCAGTCTCTATGTTGCAGCAACAACGCCTGGTATCGTTTATAAAAATACATTGATCATTGGCTCAGCGGTATCAGAAGGCGGAGACGCAGCCCCAGGTTATATCCGTGGTTTTGATGTCATATCCGGTAAATTGAAATGGATATTTCATACAGTGCCTGAGCCCGGAGAAGCAGGCTATGAAACCTGGCCAAAAGATGCGTATAAAAAAGTAGGAGCCGCTAATAACTGGAGTGGTTTAACCGTCGATGAAAAGAGAGGAGTTGTGTATCTGGGCACAGGTTCGCCTGCTGCTGATTTTTACGGCGGCGAGCGTGCGGGAATAAACTTATTTTCAGATTGTATACTTGCGCTGGATGCGGAGTCTGGCAAATTGAAATGGTACTACCAGATTATCCATCACGACCTTTGGGACCGTGATATTCCCTGTCCACCGAATTTAACTACGATCGTTCATGAAGGAAAAAGAACAGATGTGGTTGTACAAGCAACCAAAGATGGTCTGATATATGTGCTGGATCGTGATTCGGGAAAATCTATTTTTCCCGTTGTAGAAAAAAAAGTTCCTACAAAAGGATTACCCGGTGAACATCCATGGCCTCTTCAGAAATTTCCTGTCAGACCATTACCATTTTCCATGCAGGTTTTTAATGAAGAAGATATCACTAATATTTCTGCCGAATCTCATGACTATATAAAAAAAATATTTGATTCAACCGAACATGCAAATAAATTCACGCCCCCCAACGAAAAAGGGACCCTTCTTTTTGGTTATAGCGGAGGAGCAGAATGGGGAGGAAATGCCATTGATTCCGAAGGTATTCTCTTTCAAAATACAAATAATGGATTATGGAAACTAGAAATGGAATCTTTATCCAAGCATAAGAAAAGGAAATCATTGCCTGAAGGTCAAAATCTGTATGTCACTTATTGCTCATCCTGTCATGGAAAAGATAAAAAAGGAAATGGTGCAGAAATTCCGGGCCTTCTGCTAACAGGTAAACATCTGAAGGAAAATGAAATAGATCAGATCATCCGTGAAGGCCGCAGAAGAATGCCTTCCTTTACGCAGTTTACACAGGGCGAGCGAAATGCCATTGTTCAGTTTTTGCTCAACGATCAGAAAACAAAATCAAATAAAAGTCTGATAGTTATTAAAGAGATGAATGATAATGACAATAAGAAGACCGATTTTCCCTTCCTTCCTCCGTGGCACGCGAAAGTCTGGGCGAAAGTATTTGACCAGCAGGGATACCCGGGCATTAAACCTCCCTGGGGAACGCTCAATGCAATTGATTTAAACACCGGTGAATACAAGTGGCGCATTCCTCTTGGTGAATTTCCCGAACTGACTAAAAAAGGCATTCCTGTTACCGGAACGGAAAACTACGGGGGACCGATCGTAACAGACGGGGGGCTCGTTTTTATTGCGGCAACCAGGGACGAAAAAATAAGGGCTTTTAATAAACAAACCGGAGAGGTCGTATGGGAATTTCCGCTTCCTGCAGCAGGATTCGCTACACCCATTACTTACGAAATAAATGGTAAACAGTACCTGGTTATTGCAGCAGGCGGAGGAAGAGGATTAAAATCCAGTGGAGTCTATATTGCTTTTGCCCTTCCTTAAATAAATTGATCTCTTAAATACATATCATACATGAAAAGGACGCTTATCCTGTTTCTGGCTGCTTTAGTTTTTTTATTCGTATACTTATATTTTGTTCTCTTCGGATATTTCGGTTATGCGGGATGGTTGTTGATGGGGTTTTTTATTTTGCTGGCTATTGCATTTAGCAGCTCCCCACTCTTAAAAGGATTCTCCTTTACAATGATGATTTTTGCTGCTGTAAGTCTGGCGATGTATTATCCTGCGTATTTTCAAAAAGCTGGAGGTTTTCGTTTATCCGGTCTGATTCTTCCCCTCCTGCAGATTATTATGTTTGGTATGGGAACGGAACTCAGTGTCAAAGAATTCAAAAATATATTGCATAATCCAAAAGGAGTTTTTATAGGTATTTTTTGTCACTATACAATCATGCCTCTGCTCGGGTTTTTACTCGCAGGTTTTTTCAGGTTTCCAAAGGAAATAGCAGCCGGCATCATATTGATCGGATGTTGTCCCAGCGGACTTGCTTCCAACGTGATGTCTTACCTGGCGCGGGCTAACCTCGCTCTTTCAATCACTGTGACTGCCGTATCAACCATGCTGGCTCCATTGTTAACTCCCCTGCTCTTACAATGGCTCGGAGGTGAGTTTATTGAAATTAAATTTTGGGCGATGGTCTGGGATATTACCAAAATCGTAATCCTTCCCATTTCTGCCGGATTAATTTTCCATCAGTTCGTCAGGGGAAGGTTTTCATTTATTGATAAAGCCATGCCAAAGATTTCCATGATTGGAATCGGTTTCATTATTGTCATTATTACTGCAGCAGGAAGAGACAGCTTGTTGCAGGTTGGCCTGAAATTAATCCTTGTAACATTCATTCAAAATACAGCGGGATATACACTGGGCTATTGGTCGGCACGACTTTTCAGATTGAGTGAAAAAGACTGCCGCACGGTATCACTTGAAGTTGGTATGCAAAACGGGGGGCTGGCTTCGGGACTGGCTCTGACAATGGGCAAATTGGCAACGGTCGGTCTTGCGCCAGCGGTATTCGGACCAACAATGAATATTACCGGATCATCATTGGCCAGCTGGTGGCACAGGAGGCCACCTAAAGAAGATCTGAAATAAGTTACTACTTTTAGCTGATAAACTGACACTGCATGAAGTTAGTATATGGATTATTATTCAGTCTTCTTATCTCGCTAACCGTTTTCGGTCAGGGTTTTGAAGGTGAAATTATTTATCAGAATACGTATAAAAGTAAAAACCCCACGATTACAGATGACAGATTAACTTCTTTGATGGGTTCAACGGAGGAATATTTTATTAAAGGGGCAGCTTATAAATCTGTACTCAATGGAAAACTGCTCGAATGGCAATTGTATATACCGTCAGAAAATAAATTATACACTAAAATGTCCAACAATGTTTCTCCCATTTCGAATGATGCGGGTACCAATGATGATTCGGTAATAAGTTTTGTTCTGAATAAAGAGGTGACAGACATTCTGGGATACAAATGCGACGAATTAATATTTACTTCCAAAAGCGGAACTGAAAAATATTATTTCAGTTCAAAACTTTCCATAGATCCTGCAAATTATGTGAATCATAAATTTGGCAATTGGTATATGTATGTTTCCATGGCCAAAGCGATTCCATTAAAAATTGAAGTAGAGAATCCCCAGTTCAGCCTCATTTATATTGCCACACAGGTAAAACCTCTGAAACTGGATGATTCTTTATTTCGTTTACCTGGCACCAGGTTG
>DATHNR010000398.1:0-4065 GCA_035485835.1 Puia sp. | reverse complement strand
ATTTACATAAGCCAGCACGGATAGGAAAAGCAGAACCGAAAGGATTTTCCCGGCAGCATCTCCGAAAACATGTGCCGCCATCACAGATGCAATCCCTTTTGAATTTCGCAGTCCTTCCAATCCCATAACTCTTACATAAGCAAAATTTATGCTCATATACAAAATAATAATAATTGAAATTCCCATGAAGATCGCGCGCGGAATATTCCTTCCGGGCTGAGCAACATCCGAACCAAAATTGATTGTCTGCTGATAACCTCCATAAGTAAAAGAAACTGCAATTAACCCCGCGCCAAATCCTTTCAGATAGACCAGCCATCCTGGAAAGATATTGTGAGATAAGATTGAACTCTTACCCGCTTCAGTAAAAAACAAGGGCGTTACCAGCAGAACGATCAGTGAAATTTTTATGACAGTCAGTACGTTTTGAGCGCGGGCACTCATTTTAAGTCCCAGTAAATTCACACAATAAAAAATCAATATTGAAAAAACTGCGATCGCAATTTCTCTCACCTGTAACGCATCTGCTTCAACGATACCTGGGAAAAGGATGCCTGAAATATATTCTGCCCCAATCAGGGCGACTCCTGCCAGGGAAGCTGCATTGGAAATAAGAATAATACAGTTGATGGCAAAAGCAATAGAAGGATGATATCCGTAAGAAAATATTTTATAGTACCCTCCTGTGACGGGAAGGCGCGATCCTATTTCAGAATAGGTGAGTGCTCCGCACAGAGCGATCAATCCACCGGCTATCCAGGTAAAGAAAAATAAAAAATTGTCCGGAACATGCTGGGCTACATTTGCGGGAGTTCTGAAAATACCCATGCCAATCACCAGACTCACCACAATCATCGTGCAATCAAAAACACCCAGTTTTTCATTTTTTACCATAGATCCAGATAACCAAGCATTCAATACATTAAAACAAACTTTAAAGAAGTCAAGATAATGAAATATTCTTTTCTACTTTTGAACAGGAATAAAACCAATGAATGAAATACTGGATATGCGCAGTGGTATTGATGATTTCGGGAATTGTCAGGGCACAAAATGACACAAAGATTCCGGATACAGTAGAAAGGAAATTATTACAGGAAGTAGTCATACAGGCATATGAACAAAACCGTAAACTGGCGGATGTTGCCGCAGCTGTGGGAGTAATAACGAGTTCTGAATTTAACCGCTACGACAAACTGAGTATCGTTCCTGCCATGAACAGCATACCCGGTGTACGAATGGAGGAAAGATCGCCAGGCAGCTACAGACTGAGTTTCCGGGGAAGCACACTTCGCTCTCCATTTGGTGTGAGAAATGTAAAAGTCTATATAGATGGTATCCCATTTACCGATCCCGGAGGCAATACTTATCTTACCCAGCTTGCTCCTTTTGATATGTATTCACTCGAGCTGATCAAAGGCCCCGCAGGCAGTCTGTATGGTGCTGCAACAGGTGGAGCCCTGCTTATAAAATCCAGGCCTGATTCCTGGCAGCCAGGATTTACTGGCGAGTATACTTATGGCACATTCAACAGTAATAATATTAATGCGCAAGTAAGATTAGGAAATGAAAATGGAGGTAATATCATAAGTTTTTCTCATCAGACTTCCGACGGTTATCGCGATCATACTAATCTGCGCAGAGATATCGTGACCTGGGAATCCATGCTGAAGAACAATGATCGTCAGACGCTGAGCACTTACGCTTTCTATGGAGACCTGTATTATCAGACTCCGGGCGCTTTAACTCTTACAGAATATAATGCAGATCCAAAACAGTCACGCCCCGCAGTAGGTTCTACTCCATCAGCCGACCAGGCACAGGCAGCTATATACCAGAAAACTTTTTTAGCTGCAATTGTAAATACATACCGTATTTCTGATAAATTTCAGAATACAACGAATTTCTATGGCGCTTATACGAATTATCTGAATCCTACATTCAGAAATTATGAATTCCGCAATGAACCCCATTTCGGAGGCAGAACCATTTTTAACTATACAACAGATTTTTTGCACCTGAGTTTCGGGGGTGAAGGACAGAAAGGATTTTTCCAGACACAGGACTATGGCAATACAAATGGTGCACCTGATACGCTTCAAACAAACGACAATATCAATACATGGACCTATACCATTTTCGCCCAGGCAGATGTTTTTTTTGGAAAAGGATGGCAGGCTTCAGCAGGACTCAGTTACAATAATGCGTTCATCGGTATAGACAGAATCTCTGTCCCGGGCTTTGTTCCGAGAAATAAATTATTCAGCAATGAACTGGCGCCCCGAATCGCTATTTCAAAGAAAATTACTCCGGACATATTATTATATGCCAGTATCTCAAAAGGTTTTTCGCCTCCCGCAGTGGCAGAAGTTCTGCCTTCCACCACCAGCATAAATACTGATCTGCAGCCGGAAAATGGGATCAGTTATGAAACCGGAATAAAAAGCAGTTTCTTTAATAAGCGCTTATACATTGAAGTGATCGGATTTTATTTTGAACTGAAAGACGCTATTGTGGACCGAAAGGATTCCAGCGGTAACGATTACTACGTGAATGCAGGTTCTTCAACTCAAAAGGGAATTGAATCACAGTTGTCGTACCAGTTGTTGCCATCCGCATTCGGGTTGATAAACAGCGCCCGCATTTGGGCTGCATATACATTAGACAATTTTACTTTTGGTGACTTCAAGGTTGCCAGTACCGATTATGAAGGGAAACATTTTCCAGGCGTAGCCAATAATACTTTTACAGGAGGCATTGATCTAAACAGCCGGCCAGGTATTTTTCTTCATCTCACTTATTATTACAGTGACAAAATGCCACTTGATGACGCCAATACTTCTTTTGCCGGCGCTTATCAGCTGGTGGGTGGGAGAATCGGTTATTCAACAAGCATACAGAAACTTTACATAACCTTCTTCACCGGTGTTAACAACGCCTTTAATGCGAAATATAGCCTTGGAGATGACTTCAATGCAGCAGCCGGCAGATATTATAACGCGGCTCCGACGGCAGGTTATTTTGTTGGGCTCACCATCAATTATAATAAAGCAATCAAAAAATAAAATTCCTCTGGTTCTTTTCAAACTCTCCTTTACATTTGCATGATCTGGTCTCCGCACGTGCGGAGTTAAAAGGGAAGTCCGGTGTAAGACCGGCGCTATCCCCGTAGCTGTAAGTTTCGTTCCGTCAAAAACGGAAAAAACTGTTTACACTGCGGCCACTGTTCCGGCTAAGCCGGGACGGGAAGGCAGTAAACAGGAAACGAGCCAGAAGACCTGCCAGGTAAAATATTAATCGCAACGCTTTCGGGTGAAAGGCAGGCGGAGTATATACGGCTTCTCTATTTATATTCCTTCTGGTGCCTCCCGTATTGCTTTAATGAATTTTTATTGCATGCGCCAATCGTTCATTATACTGTTGTTTCTTACCATTGCAAATTCTGCTGTTCTTGCACAAAATCCACCGGACACAAGCAAATTATTACAGAGGGTAACGGTAACCGCGGAAAAAAAACAGAACCCTTATACTGCAATAGTTCCGGTCCAGATATTAAATCACGAGGCGCTGCAGCAAATGAATGCAGAAAACATAGCGGAAGCATCCAAATATTTTTCAGGTGTGCTCATTAAAGACTATGGAGGAGTTGGCGGATTAAAAACGATTTCAGTAAGGAGTCTGGGTGGTCTCAATACGGGTTTAGTGTATGACGGAATAACAATTGCAGATGCGCAGACAGGTCAGGTGGACCTCAGTAAATTCTCGACAACTTTCATTCAAAGTCTCGAGTTGGACCAGGCAAATCCTCAAATGATTCTGGCACCCGCGAGAGTCTATTCATCCGCTTCTGTTCTTTCATTCACCAGCAACAGCTTTAACGCTGTAAACTTCGTACAGAAAAAATGGATGGCAGGATTAAATGCAGGCTCTTTTGGTTTATGGCAACCTTATGCCGGAGTTTATCTGCCCGTTTCAAAATCTATGATCGTTAGCGCAAACGCAGAGGCTACCTGGGCTAACGGAAATTATCCATATTATATCAATAATGGTATGTTTTCGCAAAAA
>DATHNR010000397.1:0-19464 GCA_035485835.1 Puia sp. | reverse complement strand
GCATGACATATAGTTGTCAGCAGAACCATCCCAATAATGAGTTTATACCTTCTCTGTTTCATTCTGATTAAATTTTCGGGATTATAAAAATATGAATTTATGAGTTCCCAATGTGCTCAAGTGTGCTGATTAATTTCTCATTTTGTTCTTTTGTTCCAACTGTAATTCGCAAACAATCTTCACATCCCGGTGCAGAACTCCTGTCACGCACAACAATACCCTTGCTTAACAACATTTCATATACCTTTCTTGCTTCTTTTATTTTAACTAGCAAAAAATTCGCCTCACTTGGATAAACGTTCAATACAGATGATAAACGGCTGATCTTGCCTGCCAGATCATTTCGCATGCTTACTATTTCTTTAATCATTTCATTCACTTCATTCGTGCTCTTTAAAGCTTCCAGCACCAATTCCTGGGTAGCCTGGCCAATATTATATGGTGGTTTGATTCTGTTCAACACTTCAATGATCTTTTCACTTGCAAAAGCCATACCCACACGCAGGCCGGCAAGTCCCCAGGCTTTGCTGAGCGTTTGCATTACTACCAGGTTCGGATATTCAGTAAGTTCGCGGATAAAACTTTGCTGCCGGGAAAAATTGACATAAGCTTCATCTATTGCAACAATTCCGTCAAAATTATTCAGGACCATTTCAATATCCCGGTGGTTAAATGCATTTCCTGTCGGATTATTGGGAGAACAGATCCAGATGATTTTCGTTTTTTCATCCACCAGTTCTTCCATGGCAGCCAGATCAAGTTGAAAATTTTCCGTCAATGGTGCCCTCCGCACTTCCGTGTCATGGATATGGGCGCTTACTTCATACATACCATAAGTCGGAGGATGAATGATTACGTTATCCTTCCCCGGATTACAAAATGCACGGTAAAGAAGCTCAATACATTCATCACTTCCATTACCTAAAAAAATATTCCCTGGTGGCAAACCCTTAATCTGCAAAAGGCGGTCCTTTATTTTAACCTGGTGAGGATCAGGATACCGGTTAAAAGGTGGTGTAATGGGAGATCCCAGGCTATTCTCATTTGCATCAAGAAAAATATGAGCCAAACCGCTGAATTCGTCCCGGGCCGAAGCATAGGGAATCAGCTTTTTAATATTGTCGCGCAATAAAAAGTTGATATCAGTCATTCTAATAATTAAAAATAAAGGATGAATTCATACGTCAATCTTTAAGTGCTAAGTTTTAAGTCTGACTGAAATTGCTTCTGCATGTGCCTGCAAACCTTCCGCCCTGGCCATTTCAATAACCGTATTCCCAATGGACTGAAGACCTTCTTTAGTAAGTTTCTGAAAACTGATTTTCTTCACAAAACTATCAATACTCACTCCGCTATAAGCTCTTGCAAATCCATTAGTGGGAAGTGTATGATTTGTTCCGGTTGCATAATCTCCGGCACTCTCGGGTGCATAATTTCCTAAAAAAACAGATCCGGCGTTATGTACTTTCGTAGCAAGCGCTTCAGCATCAAAACAGGCCAGAATCAAATGTTCCGGGGCATAGGTATTGAGAAATTCCATTGATAATGATCTGTCTGATATCAAAAACATTTTACTGTTGTTCAACGATTTTTCGGCTATAGTTTTACGTGGAAGTTTTACGATCTGCTCTTCCAATTCAATATTTACTTTTTCTGCAAAAGACCTGCTATCTGTTACCAGAATTACCTGGCTGTCCTCGCCATGTTCACATTGAGATAAAAGATCGGCAGCAACAAAAGCCGGAACTGCCGACTCGTCCGCAAAAATGGCCAGCTCACTGGGCCCGGCAGGCATATCTATGGCGATACCTTCCTGCTGTATCAGTTTCTTGGCCTGAGTTACCCATTGATTTCCCGGTCCAAAAATTTTATATACCTGCGGAATGGTTTCGGTTCCATACGCCATAGCCGCAATTGCCTGCACACCGCCGACGCGGAATACATTTGTAATTCTTAGTAATTTCGCTACATATAAAATAGCCGGATGAATAGTTCCGTCTTTTTGAGGCGGGGTACAAATAATAATTTCTTTACATCCGGCAATTCTGGCTGGTACGCCAAGCATAAGAAGGGTTGAAAACAATGGTGCAGTTCCGCCGGGCACATACAATCCGATTTTTTCAATTGCCAATGATTTTCTCCAGCAAAGTATTCCCGGCAAAGTCTCCACTTCCGGTTCAAGTATACCCTGATTACTGTGAAATGTAGAAATATTTTTTTCTGCCTGCCGAATGGCAGCTTTTAATTCTTCACCCAGTTTTTTTTCCGCCTCATCGAATTCTTTTTCATGCACTTTCAGATCCTTTGCGGTCGTATTATCAAACAATGCAGCATATTCCATAACTGCTTTATCGCCCGTCTTCTTTATGTCCTCTAATATTTTCCTTACAGCCATCTCCAGGTTTTCGGAATTAATAATGGGTCTGCTCAGAAGAGTTAACCATTCGCGTTTTTCAGGGTTTTCTATGATTTGCAGGATTGGCATTTATAAAATCATTTTTTCTATCGGTACTACAAGTATTCCCTGCGCACCCGCCTGTTTTAATTTTTCAATGATTTCCCAGAAGTCGTTTTCATTCACAACACTGTGTACACTGCTCCACCCCTGTTCTGCAAGGGGAAGTACGGTAGGGCTTTTCATTCCCGGAAGAAGGGAAATGATTTCTTTTAATTTTTCATTTGGCGCATTGAGCAGGATATATTTTGTATGTCTTGCTTTATGAACTGATCGTATTCTGAATAATAATTTCTCCAGAATCTGCTGCTGGGGGGCTCCAAGTTCGGGATGGTGTATCAATACGGCTTCAGAATGTAAAATCGTTTCCACTTCCCTGAGTCCGTTCATAAATAAAGTTGATCCGCTGCTCACCAGATCTACAATGGCATCAGCAAGACCTATACCAGGGGCAATTTCTACAGATCCACTGATCTCATGGATCTCAGCCCTGATATTTTTTTCTTTCAGGAACCTGTCTACCAGAATGGGATAGGTAGTAGCTATTTTTTTATCATTTAGGAAGTTGAAATCCTTATAGGATTCATTTCTTCCAATAGCAACAGAAAGACGGCATTTCCCAAAACCGAGTTTTTCTGATACGGTAACTCTTTTATTTTTTTCATAAATGATGTTTTCACCAACAATGCCAATGTCGGCCACAGCGTCTTCGACATACTGTGGAATATCGTCGTCACGCAAAAAGAAAACTTCCAAGGGGAAATTATCCGCTTCCGTTTTCAATTTGTTGATCCCATTTTTCAGATCGATTCCGCAATCCTTCAACAACTGCAATGAATCGTCGTAAAGTCTGCCAGATTTCTGAATCGCAATTCGCAGCCTAATAGGCATAAAGTTTATTTAATATTTAAAAAAACAAAGGGCTTACCTTTCGATAAGCCCTGCAATTATATTGTTTACACAAAACATCAGCAGCCTACCTGTGTGGTAAGATGTGATGATGATGTATAGTGAACCGGATATTCATTATTTAGAAGCAAAAATAACCGGACTTGTCCATAGATCCAAAATTAATCTTATTTGGAACCCTTGGCGTCCGAAAGGAATTTGGCAAGACCGATATCGGTTAATGGATGTTTAAGTAATCCAAGAATTGGCTCCAGCGGACTTGTAATCACATTGGCACCGGCTTCGGCACAACGAACAATGTGCAGGGAACTGCGGATGGAAGCCGCAAGGATTTCAGTTTCGTACCCCTGGATCGCATAGATATTCGCAATCTGGGCGATCAGTTCAATACCATCCCAGTTGGAATCATCAATTCGACCAATGAAAGGGGATACATACTTAGCTCCTGCTTTGGCGGCCAGGATTGCCTGTCCTGCAGAAAAAACCAGCGTGCAGTTTGTTCTGATATTATTATCAGTAAACCATTTCATCGCCTTTACGCCCTCTTTGATCATGGGGACTTTTACAATGATATTGGGGTTAATTTTTACAAGTTTTTTACCCTCTGCAATAATTCCGTCAAAATCAGTTGAAATTACTTCGGCGCTGACATCCCCTTTTACGAGGTCAGAAATCGTTTTGTAATGTTTTGTAATATTTTCTTCCCCGCGTATGCCTTCCTTGGCCATGAGGGAAGGATTGGTTGTAACACCGTCTAAGATTCCAAGATCATTTGCCTCACGGATTTGGTCAAGGTTCGCGGTATCAATAAAAAATTTCATATAATCAATCTGTTTAAATATTTCAAAAAAAATGGCAAGTTACTTATATCGCACCGCTCAACCACCTACCCTTGCTGCCTTCCGGCCCTGGGGGATTTAGCAGGAGCTGGCCGTATAAGACTTGCCGCTGCAAAGATAAGCTTAAAGCCCAAAGCTTAAAGCTTAAGGCTAAAAATATATGTGCAAGCGAGGTAAATCGAATATTAGAAAAATGTGAAATGAAATTTTAAATTGAATTTTATATTTTGCTTGCACATTCTCACAAAATGATGGCTTTGCGATCATTTACATTTTCACATTAAGCCTTGGACGTTAAGCGTTAGGCTTATTTTAGGCTGTTCATCGAATTCATTGAGTAAATGCCTACAAGCTGATCGGAGCGGCCACCCAATGGATGGTAATAAACAAGTATATCGTAATTATTTTCAGTTTCAAAATGATTGCCTTCTGTCATTTCAAAAGAGGGTACCGCATGCGGATCCCCGCTATTAAGAGTCACATAAGCATAGTTATAAAATCCCATTTTCATAAATGCAGAACCTTCATAGGCGCCACTTGAAGGATTAAATGTCATGCGAGTCAGATCATTCAGCTTGTAGCCCGTAAACTCTCCTATGAAATAAAGATCTTTACCTTCCATAGGTACATTATCCACGGGCACATAAATAAAACGTACCCGACCGTAATCTCCCTGGTAGTTCGGATTAACATCATCCGTAGTTTGAATATAAAATTGACCGTTATTATCAGCATAGTAATAATATACCTGTCCTGACCTGTCCTTATCGGGTTTCGCTGTGATAACGGATCCATTCTTCAAATAATCTACATGAGCTATCCGGTCACTTTGATAACGAAAACTTTGCAGATCCAGCCATCTCCATTGGTTACCTCCGGGAAATAAAGGCGAGTCGTCGCTGTTATAAACATAATTATTCCCTGAATAAAAAGAAGGATTACCCATATAAATAGCGTTGTCCCAACGATTGTTTTGTAATATAACAACGTGCAACTGCTGAAATGGATTTGAAATACTTAAAGCCTTACTGTTAACCGTAAACTGCAGTTTTTGATATGTCCCTGAAAACTGGGGATTCATCGGCGGAAGTACCTGTGCCGAGATGGAAACCAAAGTCTGAACAACCAGGAGCCTTTTTGTAAATGCAATTTTAGTTTCATCGTTGTTCAAATACACTTTCAGAATATAATTACCGGATAAAGTAAGGCGGGAATTGTTTTCCGGTAAAATAATATGGTAATGCGTATAATGAATAAGAGCAACTGAAGAGTAGCGATAGTTTGTAATCTGGCCTTGTGCGAAGCCGTTGATATAATCGAAGGTACTCACCTGGACCGGCGTCCAGTCCGCGTTGCACAGTTGATAGGTATAATAATAATTTTTTACATCCGCATCCAGGTCGTCAAACTCAAGGTCCAACTGATCATTACCATTCAGGGTCAAAACCGGGTAGCTCATCTGGTTACCTTTCAGAAATAGTTTGACACTGTAAATATTGGGAGTGTATATTGAGTCAGGTATTTGTGCTTGAAGATTCGCACCAAGGCAAAGCACAAAGAATAAAATCAGGTATTTCATAAATGAATGATGACACAATAATAGTTCAATTCCGTAAAAAACTTTTCAGACAGCCAGGGGAAGTCTATTTTTGAGTGTTAAATATTTTAGTTTGAACCTTTCCCGTTTTATTGCCAGGCGTATTGCATTTAATAGTCAGCATTCCTTTTCCAGGTTTATTATCCGTCTTGCGATTGCTGCAACGGCTATCGGCGTTATGGCTATGATACTGACTATCGCCTTCGCAAAAGGGTTTCAGCATGCAATTGCTGATAAAATGTATGGTTTTTCCGGACATATCCGCGTTCAGCATTTCGATACAGAAAAATCGCAGAATGATTCTGCAGCTCCCTCTTCAGTAAATGATACGGTTTTAACTGCCATCAGAAATGATCCGGGAGTAAAATATTTTTATGCTTTCGCTAACAAAGACGCCATCCTGAAAGGACCTGAAAGTTTTGAGGGCTTGAAATTAAAAGGTGTTGAGCCTGGGTTTTCATTTGACCATTTACATGAATTTTTGAAGTCAGGCAGATGGATTCATTTCCCCGACAGCGGCTATAGTAATGAGATCAATTTATCCTCCTATACTGCCAATCAACTCAAGCTGAAAGCAGGTGATAAACTGTATGCCTATTTTATACAGACCGATGGCTCCAAAAGAGTGCGGCCCATGGTAGTTGCGGGAACTTTTAAAACCGGCATCGAATATTACGACCGTGTCAATGCGTTAGTAGATATACGCCTCGTTCAACGACTCAATAATTGGGGACCCGGAGAGATCAGTGGGTACGAAGTTTTTGTGAGAGACTACACCATGGCTGATTCCATAAGTAACCGGATTTTCGAAAAACTTCCCCGAAATTGGAATAGTCAATCCATAAAAGAGATCTACGGAAATATTTTCGACTGGCTAAACCTGCAGGATACCACCATTCTAATAGTCATCGTGATCATGATACTTGTATCAATTCTTAATCTCGTTACCTGTTTAATCATATTGTTGCTGGAGAGAACCCATATGATTGGTATTTTGAAATCCATGGGATCCCGTGACAAAGGCATTCAAAAGATTTTCCTCTATCATGGAGCGCTAATTACATTTGCCGGTATAATCCTGGGAAATCTTTTTGGCCTGTTGTTTTATTGGTTGCAAAACCGATATGGTATTATTACTCTGCCTGAAGAATCTTATTATATTTCAACCGCGGTTGCATATATCACATGGCAACAGGTTTGTCTTGTGAACCTGGGGACTTTTTTGATTTGCTTTGCGGTTTTGCTTTTCCCAAGTTTTTTCATCATACGCCGTCTCAGCCCCGTCAGAGCTATTGCTTTTAACTGACTATCTCTATGCGGGATAGCAAAATACCGGTTGCAATGGCAACATTCAAAGATTCAGCACCTCCTTTACCTGGAATTCGAATCTTTTTAAAAGCCAAAGATTCTAAAGAATGACTGATACCTTTCGATTCATTACCCATCAGCAGCATAACCTTTGATAATTTAATATTTTCATTGAGATCATTTCCATCCAGAGAACCTGCATATACAGGTATACCTGGATTCGACTTTATATACTCTTCAAGGTTTCTGTAATTAATTTCAATCCTTGCGAGGCTTCCCATAGCAGCTTGTACCACTTTCGGGTTAAAAACGTCTGCAGTATCCTCACTGCAAACAACACGTTTAACACCAAACCAGTCAGCCGTACGAAGTATAGTGCCGAGATTACCCGGATCCTGAATAGTATCGAGTAGCAGAATCACACCTTCCTGTAAATGTAATTTGTTAAAAACAGGTTTAGTGAAAACCGCCAGAACCTGATTGGGCGTGCTGTGAAATGAAATCCTTTCCAGCTCTTTATCATTTATCCTGATGAATAGTTTTTGTCTGTCCTTCCACATGCCATCATGCTCATTCAACCAGTTATCTGTCGCAAAACAATGAACCATGTGTAGATTATCTGATTGCAGGAGCTCCTCCACGATCTTCGGACCCTCTGCAACAAAGACTCCATCAGCATCTCGGAATTTTTTATGGCCTAAACTTTGGATATATTTGACCTGCGATTTTACAAGCATGGATTCGCCGTTTTAATAATATGTCATATTGCCGGCAAGTTACATCATCACTGGTCAGACCTGTAATCGTTCCGGCGATTCTGATTTTAATCTTCTCAGCCTGCCGGGTTCCCATCGACTTCCAAAAAGGAAAACCCTTTGTATACAAAACAACTATTAAGGTTGAAGGAAATATGAAACCAGATGACAAACAGGATCTGGCCGCAAGGTTGGAAAACCAGCTGGACGACAGTCTGCAGGCGAAGACTGTAACAGACTTCTTTTCAGGTGCGCATGTTTCAGTTTGGTGGCCATCTTTTCCTCCGTTTTATATTTCCAACTGGCCACATATCATAATAAAAAAGCTAAACATTCCCCCTGTTTATGATTCAACAAGCAAGGATCGTTCAATTGCTTATATGGATGCTCTGTTACGTGCAAATGGTTATTACACACCGGCAATATCAGACACTGTCACAATCAAGACAGTTTACAAAGGTAAAATAGATAAAAGCCGGAAGCATAAGGGGGAAAGCCTGGAGGAACAAAGGGTATATATTAGTTTTGTTGTCAAGCCCGGTAAACAGATTTTGTTTGATTCTGTCGGCTTTAGTCTTCGCACACCGGAACTTCAGCAGATAGCATTAAATTCCAGGGGTCAATCCTTTATTAAAGTAGGAAAGCCTTATACGCAAATTGCACTTACAAATGAAATTAACAGGCTGGTAGACAGCTTTAAGAATAATGGATATTTTCGCTTTTCCAAAGAAGATCTCTATGTTGAACATGATACTGTTTTTTCTGCCCTTATAAATCCTTCCCTTGATCCTATTGAACAGGCAGAATTACTCGAAAAACTGAAGCAGAAAAAAGAGAATCCCACGATTACAGTGGTAGTCAAGCAAAGGCCGGTGCGTGACACAACTCATTTAATAAAATATTCAATCGGTCAGGTTACTGTTTACCCTGATCTCCCCACGGCAGAAGATACAATAACGGTTCATACAGATACAACAACGATCAATCAGATCAAATTTATCAGCAGAACCAATAAATTCAAGCTGCCTTTTCTGGCAAACAATATTTATTTATTGCCGGGCGGCATGTATAAGCAACAAAATTATTTTCGAACTTCGAACCGGCTGAGTCAGTTTTCTGCATGGGAATATAATAATATTGAATTCGAGCGATCTCCTAAATATGACAGCTTATTGGATGTTTTTTTAAGGATGTACCCATCGAAAAAACAAAAGCTCTCCCTCTCTCTTGAAACCAGCTATAATACGAATGGTATTGTTACAACAGGAAGCCTGCTCGGAACAAGTATTATTCTGGGTTTACAGAACCGGAACGCATACAGGCAATCCATTCTGACCAACACCAATTTGCAGGCAGGTATCGAATTGGGCTCACATTCAACCATTCAAACCGTATTGACAAGCTTATCGCATACGATTGCCATACCGCGTATCATTCAGATTATTCCTTTCCTGGATTTCCCAGCCAATCTGGAGCAGAAGGGTTATTCTACACAGACATTAATTAATGTCAATGCAGGTTATACAAAGCGTCTTGATTTTTTTACACAGGAAAGTGTAAACGGATCTTTTGGTTATCAATGGTCGAAAACACAGATTCATAAAAAAAATGAACAGGCTTTTTCAGTAACCAAAAGTTATTTCTGGAAACCGATAAACATCGAGAATACAACCTACCCTAATATTACGGACAGCTTTCAAACCATTCTGAAAGAGAATCCACCTCTGCAGATTACGTTTCGATCCGGGCTGGTAATCGGACAACAGTTCGCTTACAATATTGTCAGGGTTAAACAAAATAAAATAAATTATTTCCTGATAGATTTTGATGAGAGCGGGGCATTACTGGGATTTTTTAAAAACCTGGATAAAGGCGCATTACTGCGATATATCAAAGGTCAGATTGAATTCAGACATACCATCGATTATGGAAAAAATCAGCTGGCATTCCGGGCATTTGGAGGTGCGGGATATGCCTACGGTTTAACGGATACCGGTTATGAACATACTCTTCCGACTTTTAAAGCTTTTTATTCAGGGGGTCCCAACAGCATGCGGGCCTGGCAGGTAAGAAATCTTGGACTGGGATCATCAAAATACTATACTGATTCACTGAATACTCTTGATCTGCGCTATGGAGACATTAAACTCGAATTTAATGCTGAATACAGGTTCCTTCTCGGAACCCTTTTTACTATAAAATTCAAAAGTGCGGTTTTTACCGATATAGGCAATATCTGGAACTGGACCCCCATCGATACGTCCGCACTTGGTAAGGGGAGTGATTTTCAGTTAAACCGCTTTTATAAAGAATTTGCTGTTGGAGCAGGCGCAGGATTAAGGCTTGACTTTAATTATTTTCTGATACGCCTGGACTGGTCATATAAGATCCGTGATCCACAGGCATTGCTGGGCTCGGATACCTGGTTTTACAAACTGGAACTAAGTAGCGGTCAATTACAATTGGGGATCAACTATCCGTTCTAATTCTTAAGATGGCCAATTCAGGATCGACTGCATTTTCCAAATGATAATTTCCAATTCTGGTTCGGCAAAGCGAACTCAGGTAGGCTCCGCAACCCAGGGACTGACCTACATCGTTAGCCAGACTTCGTATATAAGTACCAGTAGAACATGTGACACGAAATGAAATAAGAGGAAGTTCCTGAATATGCATTTCAAATTCTTTTATAAATACTCTTCGACCTTCGAGAGCAACAGCCCTTCCCTGTCTGGCCAGATCGTAAGAACGCTCGCCATTTTTTTTAATCGCAGAATATATTGGTGGAACCTGGATAATTTCACCCGTGAATTTTTTAGAAACTTCCAATAAAGCTCCCTGGTCCACTTGACTAAAATCTTTCAGATTTTCCGGTTTCGTTTCCAGGTCAAATGAAGCCGTAGTGGCACCCAGCGTTATAGTGCCTGTATATTCCTTCTCCTGCGACATATATTCATTGATTTTTTTAGTAAATTTTCCTGTGCACAAAATCAACAGTCCGGTCGCTAAAGGATCTAACGTGCCTGCATGGCCGACTTTGACATGAACCTGGTTTCGTATTTTTTTAACTACATCAGCCGAAGTCCAGCCTATGGGTTTGTTTATCAGCATTACCTGACCTTCTTCATAAGGGTTCATTATTCTAAATTTTATCAGGTCAAATTTCCCTTCTTGCTTTTATCTGTAAGTATTTGTTGATTACATCCACGCTCAATTTTTCCGGTGCGGTTAATAATGCACTAATTCCATAACGCTGAAGTTCCTTAACAATTAATTTTTTTTCCAGAATAAATTTTTCAGCAATCACTTTTTCATATAAACTTTCGACATTGGCAGCTTTCCCGGAAGCTAATGCTTCAAGTGATGTATTTTCAAAAAAAACAACCAATAATAAATGTCGTCCTGATATATTGCGCAGATAGGGCAATTGCCTTCCCAGAGAAGTAAGTGATTCAAAATTTGTAAAAAGAATCAGCAGACTCCTTTGCGTAACACGGGTCTTAATGAGTTTATGAAGAAATGCAAAATCTGATTCCAGAAATTGTGTGTTTAAATTATAAAGCGCATTCACAATTCCCGTCATCTGGGAAGACCTGTGATTCGCCGGTAAAAAATCACCGCCTCTGTCTCCGAAACCGATAAACCCTGCACGGTCCTGCCTCGAAATCGCTACAGCACTGAGTGCCAGTGTGGCATTCACCGCATAATCCAGTAGGCTAAGTCCTTCAAATGCCATTTTCATCGTCCTTCCTTTATCGATAATACAATATACCTGCTGACTTTTTTCATCCATAAATGAATTTACCATTAACTGACCTCCGGTTCTGCCCGTTGCTTTCCAATTGATTCCCCGGATATCGTCACCGCTCACATATTCGCGTATCTGTTCAAACTCAAGACTGTGGCCCGTTTTACGAACCTGTTTGAATCCGATATTGCCAGGATCAGTAATGTGCGATTTAAATTCTAATTGACGAAGTAACAGAAATGCGGGATACACTTTAACGGATACATTTGCCGAAAATGTTTTTCGCCGTATTAACAACCGTATGGGTGTTTTTATAAAAATATGGATGTCACCGAAAAAAAACTCCCCTCTGTTTTTAGGCCGTATAATATATTGAACTGTGATATTTTCCTCCGGCTCCAGAATAAGAATTTTCCTGAAGTCCCTGATCTGCCATGGTTCCGGAAATTCTTCAATTAATTGAAGGGACGCTCTGAAAGGATGATGGTTACCAATCCGCCATAGTATCAAGTTCTCTTCACCATTACTTAGTCTTTCAGGAAGGATTCGTTTTGCTGAAACCGGATTTCGCTTTGAAAATAATGCCAGAAAATCCAGCATAAAAACCAATACGAAAATTCCAAGGAACAGTAAAGAGATGCTAAAAAGAAATGGAATAAAATATGAAAGTACAAATATCAAAATTACAGCCGCCATTAAACGATAAAACCGTTTTCCCAGAAAAATGGATAGCCATAGCTGTTTAATAATATGCATACTATCTGGGAATTTCTGAAGACTGAATAATTTGTTTGATTACATCATCGGTAGTCCCCCCTTCCATTTCCTTTTCAGGTGAAAGAACCAGTCGATGACGCAGAACCGGAGGAATTACATATAAAATATCTTCCGGCACAACAAAATCTCTTCCGTTTATGGCTGCAATGGCCTTTGAAGACTGTAAAATGCCTATGGAAGCCCGGGGTGAAGCGCCCAGGTAAATTGATTTATGCTGTCTGGTGGAAGCTACTACTGAAACAATAAAACGAACCAGTTTTTCTTCCACATGAATACCATTCACCAGTTTACGCAGTTTATCTATGGCTGTTGCATTCAATACAGGTTGTACTAAATTATTCATACCGGTCCCTGTATTGTTGTGATGTTTAGTAACCACAATCACTTCATCTGATTCACTGGGATAATCAACTTTAATTTTAAACAGGAAGCGGTCCAGTTGCGCTTCAGGTAAATGATAAGTGCCTTCCTGCTCGATTGGGTTTTGTGTAGCGATAACTAAAAATGGTTGTTGCATCTGCATGGTCTGACCATCAACCGTTATCTGCCTTTCTTCCATCACTTCAAATAAAGCCGCCTGTGTTTTTGCGGGAGCCCGGTTTATTTCATCGATTAAAATGATATTACTGAATATAGGACCCGGCCTGAATTGAAATAACATTTCCCGTGGATTGAATATAGAAGCGCCAATTACATCCCCAGGCATCAGATCGGGTGTAAACTGTATCCTCGAAAACCCGACATCAATGGAACGGCTAAGAAGTTTGGCTGTAAGTGTCTTGGCAACACCCGGAACCCCTTCAATAAGGATATGGCCGTCTGCCAAAATTCCGGCAATCAGCAATTCGATCATTTGTCCCTGACCTACTATTACCTTTCCTATTTCGGATTTTAGCTTTTCCAATGTTTCCACGAAATCCCGGAGAGGGGTTCTTTCTCCAAATAAATTTTCTTCCATATTCTATGTCGGTTTGTTGAATTGACTGATTTGAGAGTGAAGATCCATTAATTCCTGGTCAGATAAAACCGGTTTCAGCTGCATATCCCGAATTTGTCGGACCATAAGTTCTATTTCGTTTAAAGGTCGTCCGGCCCTGATTGCAAGTCTTTTAACAAATTCTTCATCCAATAATGAAGTGGAAAGATTATAGGAAGTCCGGATATTTTCCAGGAATGCTGTTATCATTTTCGCTGCCAGGTTCCGGTTGTTCTTCTGTTGAAAGTATAAGCGGCCGACAGTTTTCACGAAATCTTCCGATGCGTTACGAGGTGCATTGATTACTGCGATGGGTCGCTGTTTTCGTTTTGATTCTATTAAGAACATCAGCAGGAACAAAATAAGTGTAAGCCAGAATGCCCATCTTAATGAACGGTTAACAAGAATAAAACGCAGTGAAGAAAAATTATTCCGGTTCTTCCTGTATCTGAAATAATCTGACCATTCTACAACACCTGCCTGTTTTTGCATATTGGAAAGGGCAATATCATAATAAGACCTGTTGTTTTTATGTAATAAAAAGAAATTCGTGAATGCAAAGGGATTCAGATGAATAAAAATGGATCCCCCCTTTGCGTAGGAAATCCTTATAAAATCAGAATTCCCGGAGATATCCCTGCCCAGGATCATTGTATATCCAGTATCAATCGTTTCAAAATAAGACCTACTGGAATAACCTGGATAATTATAGTTAATCCATTGTTTTTTATCAGGGCTCAGCAGGCTGATTTCACTACTGTCTCTTTCAAAAAATATATCTTCTTTAATTTTTAAATGAAGCATCGCCATAACCGTATCTTCAAAATAAAGCGCTGAGATAAAAACCTGATTCCTTCCCGAAGCCGCAAAACGAATGATGTCCTGCATTTCATCGGGATCAGGCCTGAATTCAGGACCGACTATAATAAGTGCTCGCGGAGTATCATCCCCATTTTCATTTTGAAATAATACAGGGAATCTGTTGCTTGTTCGGATATCAGCATTTGGAAAAATAAAGGGCAGGTTGTCATAAGAATATTTTATCCCATATGGAATTTTATCCAAACGCCACAGACTTACGCGCCTGTCAAGCTGTTTTTTGCATGAACAACACAAGCTCAGCAAGCAGAAAATAATAAATTTATATCTTAAATAATATTTCAATCGAAAAGGGTCTGTTGAAAATCTTCAAATCTGTTTTTAAGCCTGTTAAATAAGTCCTTCTGAGGAATAAATTCGCCGTAATAAATGTATTCATACGCAGTTGCCAGATATCTGAAATCATCTCCACCCGGATGGGTTGCAAAAGCATGAGCAATTTCTGCATTGGTTGAAGAATCGCGGATCTGAATATTGCCCCTGTCACGAATTGTACGGATCAGCCTCAGATACATGAAACGCACTGCAAGCCTGTAATTTTCTTCGAGCTGGTATTTATGGATGAGAACATCATAGTCAGTTTCTTCGTTAAAGACCGAAACCTCCTTAGAGGAATTATTCTGTATACTTCTCCGTTTTAACCATCTGAGATTATTTTCTTTTGCCAACTGATAGATCCCATAAAGGAAAATTCCGGCAAAAAGGATAAAAATAATCCACTGAAAAAGCCGGCTGCCAAAAAGCTTTGTAAATATTCCAGGATTTGGAGGAGATTCCTGTCGCCAGTAATCAGGCTCGTTTGCATATGCATAGTCAGGGTTCTTTAAGTAAGAATTCACCTGTCTCTGAGATACCTCCCGAAAGGAATAAGAGAAATAATTCCCTGAAGAGTCATTTAATTCAATCTTTGAAACGGTATCCTCTGCTGATTGAGAATAGCCGGTTTCAATTCCCTGAATGAATAAAATAAAAAAGATTAAGTACAGGTGTTTGATCATGAAGAATGGTCAGAATTTTCAGGTTGAACCATTCGTTCCTTTCCGCCAAGACGAACAGGATAAATGATAAAATACCAGATGATAAAACTGGCGGAAGAAATCAGTATAGAAAGGCTTAACCAGACAGGCATACGGGAATAACGGGTAACAAAGCCTTCAAGAAATGCAGCCAGAATGAATACAGGTACCAGGCCGATCATCATTTTTATTCCATCTCTTGCTCCGCTTTTCAGCGAATAAAGCCTTTTATAAGTACCTGGAAAAACCAGGCTTTTAGCCAGGACAATTCCTGCTGCTCCTGCAATGATAATAGATGAAATCTCCAGCGTTCCATGGATCCAAATCACCAGTACCGATTGCCAGCCAAGACCTTTCGAAAAAAAATAATATTGAAAAGCTCCCAGCATTACTCCGTTATTAAACAACATCCATACTGTTCCAAGGCCGGCCAGAATTCCAAGGATAAAAATTAAAAAGGAAACGGAAATATTATTAACTGCTATCCATAAAAACATCGATGCAGAATCTCCACCTTTATAAACACCAAATGGATCCCCTTTGGCGATATTCTGCTCCGTCATTTCTACATAATCATTGCCAAGTACACCCCGAACAAAACTTTGATCATTCGCTGCAGAAAAAGCTGCCACCAAAGCGAAGAAAATAAATATTAGGAAGGAATAAAGTAATTCGCGGTGATATTTTTTAATAACGAGAGGTAATTCTGTTTTCCAGAATCTGACAATCCGGGAGGATTCTTCCTTTTTATTTTTATAAATGCCGAGATAAATTTCCGAGGCGAGTTTATTAAGATACTGGGTAACCTTGCTTTGCGGGTAAAAAGTTTTTGCATACCCAAGATCATTTACCAATTCTGTAAATCGGTTCGCCATTTCATCAGGATCCGTTGTAGGCTCATACTGATAAGTTTTCCATTTTTCTATATTCTGTTGTATGAATTGACCTTCACGCACAAAAACAGTACATTTAATTATAAATATAGTTCATCCCCCGATTATATGTTAACTGTTAAACTGGATACAGGTTTCAATATTGAAGTTGAATTCCCAATAAGCCCATTTCACCGTCGCATGTTTGCATATTGCGTGGATGTACTGGTTATGTTTCTTTATGGATTATTATGCAGTAAGATCGTCGCATTTCTTCCACAAAAAAACTTATCTGAAAAACAATGGTTGTGGATAATAATCGGTTTCCCCGTCCTATTTTATTATCCTGTATTGGAAATTCTGACCAACGGACAAACCATCGGGAAAAGAATTCTGGGAATTCGCGTGATCGCAATGGACGGGGGACAGGCTTCCGTAAGTCAATTTATATTGCGTTGGGTATTCAGGCTGGCTGACTTCCCTTTTTGGATCTTCGGTGCCATCGCCGCTGGCAGCCTTCCCTGGTGGCTGAGTTTTCTTGTTTTTTCGGGAGTTGCATGTGTAATTATTTCTGACAAATCCCAAAGAATAGGGGATATCATCGCGGGAACAATTGTAATTTTTACCAGGTCGAATACTTCCTGGCAGGACACTGTTTTTATAGAAATTGAATCCGATTATAAACCCCGTTATCCACAGGTGATGCAGATGAGTGACAAAGATCTTAATTCACTTAAGATGATCATTCGTACTGTTAAGAAAAATAATAATCATGAACTGGCTTTCCGGATCGCAGAAAGGATAAAATGGAAACTGAATATGCAGGGTGATCAGGATGCGATTGATTTCCTTGAAACCCTGCTTAAAGATTATAATTATTATTCAAACCACTGATCTGGTCAGGCCCGATGACCAACCATAGCGCCGATTATCCCGGCAATTATTGCCAGTGCATAAATGGAAAGGATAATAACTGTAAAAATTCCATAAAATTTGAAAAATGATTTCAGGCTTTTTAAAGAATCTGATAATACCTGCTGGTCATTATTTTGAAATGCCTTTCGCATTTTGGAAGAAAAATTAAATAAATAAAGAGAAGGGAAAAATATGATGAGCGCGAAAAATATATACATAAAGCTCAGAAACCCGCCTCCCATAATGGCAAAAGCTGATTCGCTGCTCACACTGGACATCATAGCAGACAAAGCAGATGCAAAAAAAACACCAACGATGACCATGAGTCCACAGGAAATAAATCCCACAATAGACAGGAACCTGGCCCATCTTGCAGCTTCATTTAAATAATTTAATGACTGTTGATCCAAATGAAGTTCAAACAGGTTAGCTGGCTGTTCCATTGAGTTTATTTTGGTTAATGGGAGATATTTCGCTTATTAAATAAAGGAAAAATCCGTCATTAATCAAAAAAATTAACCGAATTTGATTAATACGCCCTTGCAAATAAAACTCTCTCCATACTGGGCTTGCCGCTATAAATACAAAATCCTTCTTCTGGTGGATTATTGAATGGAATACAACGAATCGTAGCTTTCGATTTCTCCTTAATGGCTTCTTCCGTTTCTGAAGTTCCATCCCAATGGGCTAAAATGAAACCGCCTTTTTCATCAAGTAATTTCAAAAATTCTTCCCAATTGTCAGCTTTAGTAATGTGCTCATCCCGGTACTGCATTGATTTGCGGAACATTGTATCCTGGATTTCCAGGAGAAGGCTCTCTATTCTGGGCACAAGACCTTCTTCAGAAAAACTTGCTTTCTCTTTTGTATCTCTTCTTGCAATTTCAACAGTATTATTGTCCAGATCCCTTAATCCCAGAGCGATCCGAAGTGGAACACCTTTCTTTTCGTATTCTGCAAATTTCCATCCCGGTCTGTTATTATCGTTATTATCAAATTTCACGCGAATGCCTGCTTTCTTTAACTCCGCTGCCAGTTCTTTACCTTTTTTATCGAGTAATTCCTTTCTTTCATCCCCTTTATAAATCGGTATGATTACAACCTGTACAGGGGCGATTCGTGGTGGCAGGATCAATCCATCATCATCACCATGAGCCATGACCAGCGCACCGACAAGACGCGTACTCACACCCCAGCTGGTTGCCCATACATAATCAAGCTTGTTTTGTTTGTCTGAAAATTTCACATCAAATGCCTTGGCGAAATTTTGTCCAAGAAAATGTGATGTACCCGCCTGCAACGCTTTTCCATCCTGCATCAGGGCTTCGATACAATAAGTATCAATGGCCCCTGCAAATCGTTCACTGGCTGTTTTTACTCCCCGAATAACAGGTAAAGCCATATAATTTTCAACAAAATCCGTATATACATCCAGCATGAGTCTTGCTTCTGCAATAGCTTCATCAGATGTTGCATGGGCAGTATGCCCTTCCTGCCATAGAAATTCCGTAGTCCTTAGAAAAAGTCTTGTTCGCATTTCCCATCTCACCACATTAGCCCATTGATTTATCAGCAATGGCAGATCCCGGTAAGACTGAATCCAGGTTTTGTAAGTATTCCAGATGA
The DNA here is from genome assembly GCA_035485835.1 of Puia sp. Taxonomy (GTDB): domain Bacteria; phylum Bacteroidota; class Bacteroidia; order Chitinophagales; family Chitinophagaceae; genus Puia. The sequence continues at coordinate 792 of DATHNR010000397.1, read as the reverse complement.
TCGTTTCGCTGGTTGGCCTGACGATCAGTTCTTCTTCCAGTTTTGCTTCAGGGTCTACGATAATACCACCTCCATCCGGATCATTTTTTAGGCGGTAATGAGTCACCACAGCGCATTCCTTGGCAAAACCCTCAACATGAGCCGCTTCCCTGCTTAAAAAACTTTTTGGAATAAAAAGCGGGAAATAGGCATTTTCATGCCCTGTATCTTTGAACATCTGGTCCAGGGTATCCCTCATCTTCTCCCAAAGGGCGAATCCAAAAGGCTTGATAACCATACATCCACGGACTGCGGAATAATCTGCCAATCCGCCCTTAATTACCAGGTCGTTATACCACTGCGAATAGTCTTCCTTTCGGCTTGTAATTTCTTTGCTCATATTTTGGGTAATTCTATCGAGACTTGATTTAGCTCATTTTAACAGTTTGGAACGCTAATTTTCTGAAGGAGGTCAATATATTTTGTAATTTTGTTAAAACGCTCAAAAGTAGTAACTTAAGATCGAAATTTCTAAAAGCTTTCACTATGAAACGTCTCTCCAAATTAATAGTACCCCTTGTTTTACTCTTCTCAATTTATAGTTGCTCAACATATAAAAACAGCTCAGTAACGCCGGATGACGTTTATTATTCACCCGGTACCCCTTCAAACCCCAAGGGCACGCAGTCTTCGAATTCGGATTATTACAGCACTCCGAACGACAATTATGTACAAATGCGGGTACAGGATCCGGACCGCTGGTCTTATTTCGACGACTATAACTACGATTATTATGGCGGCTATTCTCCATAT
>DATHNR010000396.1:0-5632 GCA_035485835.1 Puia sp. | reverse complement strand
CTAACGGTCACGTGTATCTGGCAACATTTTCAAACCTGGTAATAGTCTACGGCCTTAAACAATAAGATTATATTCCTAAAACTCCCAGCCAATTTTAATAGTCAATCTGTTTAAACTGTAGTTGATCTTTTGTCCCTGATCATTCGGTTGCGTTTCTGGTCCATAAAAAATACCTGGCGGATAATATATCTGGTCATAGGTTTCTACCGTTTTTTTATATGAGTACCCAAGACTTAGAAGAAAATTATTTTTTCTGTTCACTTTTACTTTATATCCAAGGCCCCAATCGCCATAGAATCCATTATGGAATTTATCATTTTCAACATTCATCGTTTTTTGCTGATCGGTGACCCAGCTAAAATTGATACCAATATCTGAATAGACAAAAATCTTATTATTGCTTTTACCAAATTCTTTTCTGAAATCGGCGAATAAGGGTATTGTCCTGAGTCTGTAAAAATCCATCCCCAACCCTATCCCTGCAAACCAGGATTTGTACTTTACACCGTTGATTGTCTGAATTTGAAATGCAGATCCTGTTTCTCCTTCCAGTAACCCAACATTATTCATGGAATGAAATTGCCATGGTCCGGAAGAATTAATCTGCTGCGCTGAAGCAATGCCGACATTCATTGTAAGCATTATAAAAAGTATTGAATGTTTTACGCTGTGCATAATGTTATTTTATAATTTGCTAACCAGGTGGATATTGTTCAGGTCAGAATAGTCATATTGGTAGATACCGTCCTTTGCCATCACAACAGCCAATCCGTTTTCTGCAATTACATCATACACTTCCGCATCCTTCAATTGCTTTAACAATACAAGATTTGTCGGGTCCGCTGCATTGTACACTTTCAGTCCGTCCTTATCATCGCAGATAAATAAATTATTCCCATCTTTTGAGAGGCCAATAGGATGCGTAAACTGATAAGATTTTACCATGAAGGAGTTTGCCATGTCCTGAATATTGACAATCTGCAATTCATTATAAAACCCGAGACAGGCACTTGAATCATTCAATGTAATATAGGCGTAGTCATTGTCTGCAATCACCGGATCACATCCGCGGGCGTGAACAAACTGGCCAATGAGCGACGGATTGGAGGGAGAAGACAGAACATCATACATATACATCCCATTGTTAGTACCAATAAAAAGTTTATCCTTTAGCGGGTATATGGTTTCAACGTGCCAGTCAACAAGCACCGAGCTCGTAAATGCGGGTGCGAATGGCTGGCTGATATCAAAGGCCAACAGATTGTTGGACCCGACTGTATATAGGAAGTTATTGATAATGCTAAATCTCGCCAGAGATCCATTGGTAGCAACAGCATTGCTGCTTTGATTTGAAGGTACTGATGCAGCAAACATTGAACAACTCGCACAATTGGTAAAATAAACCGGGTAAATATTATAATTCGGATCATAATCAACAGTTGTGTCATGTGTTGACCATCCTACAATCACATTAATTGAGTCCGGGTTGAATACGGCTCCTGCAGTATAGTAAGGACTCAGATAATATATACTGTGATCGGGAAAAACATTTGTAGCGAAATTTTTTGCTACGACATTCAGCGGATCCGTGATATCAAATGAAACGAGATCGCCATAAGCATCAGCATAAAGGGTATTTCCCTTAATAGCCATGTCTTCATTCCCGGGAATATTAATGAATGAAACATTTTTCGGACTGGAAGGATTGCTATTGTCAATTACATGAATCCCAATGTTTGTTTCCGATAAAAAAATATATTTCCCCGAAACAGTTATTTTTCCAGGGTTCGAAATTTCAGTGGAAGGCTGGCTCTTAATTGTATCTCTGAACTTTGAAAGTACTTCATAAATTGGTGTGCTTATAGTATAGGTCCTTGTAACCTTGTCTTTCATGCATCCTGTTGAAAAAAATGCAAGAAAAGCCAGAAAGCAAATATTATTGAGGAGCCAGGTTTTCTTTTTCATATCAGCGTTTTGTCTTTGACTGGCTGACAAATGAAAACGTTGCACCGACTCATTATTTTTTACCCGGTATAATGGAAATCTTCAGCCCCGTATATAAAAGATGCTGTGGGTTTCCCGATTCTGTTTTAAGAAGTCCGGTTAAACCATATTGTAACAGCGGGCCGATCTGTAGCTGAGTTTTATTAACCGGGAATCCAATCATGATGGCTGTGGCTCCATTCAGCTGAACTTTGTTGAATAATTGCGCGTTTTGATAATACAGGTTCCCATTGGGGTCAAAATGCAAAGCATTGCTGTTAACCAGGTATGAAACCGAAAAACCTGCTTCCCAGAATACAGGTAGTTTTGAGCTTTTATTCAATTGGAAATCTGCTGTTACCGGCAATTCAATAAAATGATAACTATTTGTATAGGACTGATTACTGCCATTTGGATAATAACCGTTAATCGCGTAAGCCCCGGGTAATGTGGAATTCCCTGAATTATTTGGTGAATAAGAGACAAATATTGAACTATCCACCGCATAACCCGTATTAACACGCGTAGAATAATAATGATAATTCAATCCGGCTGAAACTGAAATACGTTTGGATAAATTCCTGCTAACAAATACGCCTGCATTAAAGGAAAACCCCGGATTGATTTCTGAAGATACAGGAACAGGTGCTGCGGCTCCATTAGCATTGTTAGCATTAGCCGGATTATAATATAAGCCGGTAACATTGCTCTGTTTAAATAAGCTTTGATTAATACTTGACATACCGGCTCCTGCGTTTAGTCCGAATTTCCATTTGGAAGATGTGGCTTTTTTCTCATCTTTTTTTGCTGTTTTATTTGCAGATAGCGAATCTTTAGCCATCATATTTTTTGCAATGATAATTGGGGTTTTTACGGAAGAATCTATTTTATTATTGCCGGATTTTTCGGGTTCAGTTTTAGTGAGTGCCTGGTTCTTTCCTTCCACATTATCCTTCCCGCTTTCTGTAACTATGAGATTACTTTCAGGACTGTTGCCTTTACTCCCGCTAAAATCCTCTTTTTGTGCAGATCTTTGATTCTCATTCGCTGATTTAAAGACCATTCCATCCTTGTTTTGTCTCTTCTTAATATTCAAAGGGGTTTTCTGAATACTGTCAATAATAGGTTTTCCATTCAGCGAGGATTCCAGCTGGTTGCTTTTTTGATTCTTGCCTTCAGGTTGTTCAATTTTTCCCTTTTGCTGCGTGTTTGCAACTACTTTAGGAGAAGAATTTTTAATCATCCCAAAATAAACTCCTCCGCCTGCCAGTAAAAGACCAGAAAGAAAGAATAGCATGAAAAAGGGGCTCCTGCGCTTTTTGTCTTTATTGATCTCCTTGTTAACTGCTGCCCAAACGGCATCAGAAGGATCAAATCCGAGCTGATCCATTTTTTCCTGAACCTGCTTTTCAAAATTATTTTCGTGCATATATGCCCGTTTTATTATCCAAAGAATTTCTTGTAATCCAACTGATCAGCAATGCACGCGCACGCGCATACTGCGACTTGGATGTACCTTCATGAATACCTAAGATTTGGCCGATTTCAGAATGTTTATAGCCTTCCACCGCATGCATATTAAATATTGTCTGATAGCCGATCGGTAACTGACGGATCAGATCAGCGAGCTCCTTTGCATTTAACAGCAGTTCCGGGTTTTCGTCGGAAACAGGGTGAAGGTTTTTCTCAACAAAAGACAGATCGTATTGATAACGGTCCTGACTTTTTAAATAATTAATCGCAGTATTCACCATAATCCTTCTTACCCAGGCACCAAGATCTCCGGAACCGTTATACTGATGAAGGTTTTTAAATACTTTAATAAACCCTTCCTGCAAAACATCTTCTGCATCAGCCATGGACTTGGTATAACGATAGCACAGGCCCAGCATCCCTTTGGCATAATGCGCATAAAGCTCCTGCTGGGCGGAGGCTTTTCCTTTCAGGCAGTCATTCAGCAACTTTTTTTGATCCATGTGCTATTATCCTGACATTATATTAATGTAAACCGTTGCTTCTTACACATTTTAAAAATGGCCTTACGTTATCGATGGAAATTAAAAACGGTCAGAAAAGGTATAGATTTTCTTCTTACTTCTAAATCAATACTTTGCAATGATTAAAGATGGAATTTAATGGAACATTCTATAAATAATATAACTTCAATGCGTATTACTTTACCTTATTCATCTAAATCTGATTTTATGTTTGAACAAATATTACAATTGGTTAAAGAACACATGGATAATAATCCCCAGCTTACTCAGAACGTCCCTCCTGAACAGGCTGACGCCATCCATAAAGAAATTGCAACGCATATCACCAACGGCCTTCAAAACCAACAGGCAGCACCTGTGGCAACTGGTGGAATTTTATCCCAGCTGGAAAGCAGTTTAAGTTCAGGTAATCTTCTCACAAGTTCCATTTCCGGAGGATTGATAGGAAGTCTGGGCAGCAAATTCGGATTATCACCGGCAATCACAGGCGCTATTGCGGCTTCTTTACCTGGCCTCCTTCAAAAATATACCCATAGAAATGATCCGGCGGGATCGGGCGTTGCAGCTGCAACATCGTGATGGTGCATATCAATCATATTCACCCGTGAAAAAAAATTCAGCAAGAAGGAATTTTATTAAACAATCTGCATTGGGTTTGGGCGGCCTGGCATTTGCCCCTTTGATTAATTCAAAAAATGAAATGCCTGTATCTACCGGAAAATCTGCTGATAAGAAACTTCATATTATTTGTGTCGGTGCTCATCCCGGTGATCCGGAATTTGGATGTGGGGGAACGATGGCAAAATACAGCAGTGAAGGTCATTCTGTAACATTTTTATATTTAACCAGAGGAGAAGCAGGCGATCCGGCAAAAACTTATTCGGAATCTGCCGCACTCAGAACGAAAGAAGCTGAAACAGCCTGTAAATTATTAAATGCAAGACCCATTTTCGCGGGACAGATTGATGGAAATACAATTTTGAATAAAGAGTATAATGAGGAGATGACTAAATTAATTCTATCGGAAAATCCTGATCTGGTTTTTACTCAGTGGCCGATAGATGCTCATCCCGATCACCAGGTAACCGGTATGCTCACTCTGACTGCCTGGATCCGGTCGGGGAGGCAGTTTCAATTATTTTTTTATGAAGTAAATACCGGTATTGAAACAATGGGATTTACTCCGACCGATTATGTGGACATTACAAGTGTCCGTGATATAAAGAAAGCGGCGATGTATGCACATAAAACCCAGGATCCGGAAGGCACTTACAATAATTATTTTAAGCCGTTGGAAGAATTCAGGGGATTGGAAGCCGGCGTAAAAGCCGCTGAAGGTTTTATTCATTATAAAGACAAAGCAGACCGCGCAACGATAATTGGGTTATCTCCGGCATAGTTTCAAAAAAAACCTGTTGCCTTTTTCGCAACAGGTTTTTTATTAGTAAGAGTTATCAAATCAATGCTCCTTCCCGTGTGCTGGTTCAGCGTGCTGAGGCTGAGCGGCATGTTGTTGTGGTGCCGGGTTATGTGGTTGCGGATGATTCATATGTTGTTGCTGTGGTGCAGGATGATATGCCTGCTGATGTTGCTGTGGTACTGGATGATTGTTTACAGCCTGTTGATGCTGTGGCGCAGGATGATTGTTTACT
>DATHNR010000395.1:0-3219 GCA_035485835.1 Puia sp. | reverse complement strand
GCTGCCGCATATCCATAAACAAATGCATCATCCAGTTCATCATCCCTCTTACCAGGAACTATAAAAATTCCCGCAGGCAATACGATCTCATTATTACTCGGATTATAATACGCGTTGTATGTTTGAGGAGACATACCCCATTCTGTTCTGTCGACCGGTTTGCCCAGTTTATTGACATAATAATTTGTCCACCATTCAGATGCTCTTTGCATATTCAAAACCCAGGGGCCGCGGTCAATTACGAGCGCACTGAAGTCTTTCCATTTATCAGGATAGCCTACTTTTTTTGTTACTTTAGCAAGTTTCACCAGCGCTTTCTGTTTTGTACTGTCACTCATCCAGGTAAGGTGCATGATTCTCTCTTTGTATGCGTCCCGGATCGCTTCCACCATATCGTTATAGCGTTGTTTTGTTTTTTCAGGAAAATATTCCTTTACGAATAATTGACCCAGGGCTTCGCCCATGGCCGTTTCTTCTGCATCCAGCACTCTTTTCCAGCGTGCCTTAGGTTTTTCCACGCCGCTGATGCTTTGTGTATAGATGAATAAATCTTTATAAAGCGCCTGATCCATATACCTGGCGGAATTTTTCAGTAAATGAAAGGCCAGATAATTTTTCCAGACATTCAGTGGAGTTTTAGATAACTCCTGGTTCAATGCTACCAGAAATTCAGGTTGTCCGACGATAACAGAATCAAGAGATTTAACACCGGTATTTTTAAAAAAATCATTCCATCCGATCCTGTAATAAAGCTTTTGCATGGTACCAATATCTACTTTATGATAATTGGAATCCGGATCGCGGAGATCTTCTAATTTTCGTGAAGCCTTTGCCAGCCTGGTTTCCAGATCGTAAACAGCTTTTGCGGCAGATGTGGCTGTTGCACTGTCTTTGCCCATTGACCGGAAAGCATCGTATAAATATGTTTGATAGGCTTTACGGACTTTCAGTGTTTTTGCATCCGTATTAAAATAATAATCCCGGTTCGACATTCCAAGGCCGCCCTGATAAATATGGAATGCAATCTTATCGCTGTTCTTTTCATCCTGCGAAATATCTTCTCCCAGCAACACGCCAACTCCTTCATTCTGAAGCTTCGCACTTACGCGCAAAAAATCTTCTATGGTTCCGATTTTTTCTATCTCCTGAAGCTGCGGTTGCAATGGTTGTATGCCTTGTTTTTCGATTCCGTCTGAATCCATGGCGCTATACCAAAAATCTCCAATTTTCTGGGAAACGCTGCCGGGTTCAGATTTTTCGTTTAGTGCTTTTTCATTGATTGTACGAAGACGATTGTAAATATCTTCCTGTACCAGGAAACCGACTCCCCACGCACTTTGATCTGCAGGGATGGGATTCTTTTTAATCCAGCCACCGTTTGCATATTGAAAGAAATCCGTAGCGGGATTTACAGTAGTATCGATATTATCAGCGAGAAAATCGGGTGCTTCTTTTTTTTCCGTGGTATTACAGGATGTAAATATTAATGCCAGGATAAGAAAACACAAACTGTTGCGCATAATGAGTTTATTTTGTAAATGAGAAGGTAACGAAATTTTTATAACCTTTGCTATTCCAAGCTGTACATTCATTTTTCGATAAATAAATAATCTGACCACATGCCCGGCGATACAGTAAATATAAATAACAAAGCAATGGCCAGTAACACCTACGATGCAATCGTTATCGGCTCAGGGATTAGTGGTGGATGGGCAGCCAAGGAATTCTGCGACCATGGTCTCAAAACGCTTGTACTGGAGCGTGGAAGAAACGTGGTTCATTTAAAGGATTATCCGACGGCAACGATGAATCCATGGGATTTTCCACACCGGGAACAACTACCACTTTCGGTTACAGAAAAAAACCCGATCGTCAACCGCTGTTATGCATTCAATGAAACATCCCAGCATTTTTTTGTTAAGGATGATGAGCATCCCTATGTTCAGGAAAAGCCATATGACTGGATTCGCGGTTACCAGGTTGGCGGCAAATCACTTCTCTGGGCCCGGCAAACGCAGCGATGGAGTAAATATGATTTTGAAGGTCCGGGCAGGGACGGATATGCTGTGGAATGGCCCTTGTCGTATGAAGAACTGGCTCCCTGGTACAGTCATGTTGAACATTTTGCCGGTATCAGTGGAAATTTCGACGGATTGGATACGCTGCCTGATGGTGATTTTCTGCCGGCATGGGAAATGAATTGTGTGGAAACAGATATCAGTGCGAAGATCAATGCGCGTTATAAAGACCGGCATGTGGTGCAGGGACGTTGTGCACATCTGACCAAACCAAGGGAGATACATATTCAGCAGGGGCGTAATCCCTGCCAGGCGCGAAGCGAATGTGAAAGAGGATGTCCTTTCGGAGGCTACTTCAGTTCCAACTCCGTTACGCTTCCATGGGCTGCAAAAACAGGAAATCTTACCATCAGGCCCGACAGTGTTGTGCATTCTGTTATTTATGATGAAAATAAAAAAAGGGCTACGGGTGTGCGGGTGATTGACTCCCATACAAAAGAAGAAACACTTTATTATGCAAAAGTAATTTTCGTAAATGCGGCCTGCCTGAATTCTAATTTGATTTTGTTGAATTCCGTTTCTGCCAGGTTTCCAAACGGGTTGGGAAATGACAGCGGTTTGCTTGGAAAATATGTTTGTTTCCATAACTACCGGGGAACAGTAAACGCATCTTACGACGGGCCGATGGATAAATATTATTATGGACGCCGCCCGACCCAGCCCATGATGCCGAATTTCAGAAATGTTCATAAACAGGAAATGGATTTTCTAAGGGGATATATGGTATTTTTTGGTGCAGGAAGGGGAACGGGAAATTTTACTGGCAATCAGGAAGAGCTGGGAGCAAGTTTTAAAGACAATCTTACGGAAGCAGGGCCCTGGTATGTTTCTTCCCAGATGCAGGGAGAAACCATTCCCAAAGAATCGAACCATGTGAGGCTCAGTAAGGATAAAAAAGATGCATGGGGGATACCCGAGTTGGTTGTTTCGGTGGATTACGATGAAAACGATGTGAAATCGATGAAGGATTATATGCAGCAAACTTCGGAGATGCTGGAAATGGGAGGATGTAAAAATATCCAGCAAAGAGACACCCATCAGTCGCCCGGACTGGATATTCATGAAATGGGAGGGTGCAGGATGGGCAAAGATCCCAGGACTTCACTTCTGAACAAATACAATCAATTTCATCTTTGTCCGA